>CAMDMH010000071.1 GCA_945901835.1 Devosia equisanguinis
CGCGCAGCACCCACAACAGTGGCGTGTCGCCTTCCGTGTTAACGGTCACGGTTTTTCCGTTCACATTCAGCTTGGGCATGAGTTCCTCCTCGTTTCACCGTCGACCGTTTTGATGATGCTTCCGTCCGGCCTTGTCAGCCGATGATAGTATGCGCTGACCCGCCCCATAACGCCGGCCGCGGTTTATTCCGCGGCCCGCGCGCATCCATCGTGGGAGGTGGCCCTTGCCCGGGAGGTCGGCTCCTTACATAGTCGGCTTGCTACGCAAGAGGGCGCAGCACGGATCAGGGGCGAACAGTCGATGCATAGTTCGAAGGCGGGCGGCAACCAGCTCATTGGTGCCGCCTTGGAGCGGTTCGAGGATCTGCGCTTCCTGCGCGGGAAGGGACTCTTTGTCGCCGATATCGCGATGCCGGGCATGCTCCAGGCCGTTATGGTCCGCAGCGCCGTCGCCCACGGCCGCATTCGGTCGATCGATACGTCGGCGGCGGCAGCGATGCCGGGCGTGGTCGCGGTGCTGACGGCCGCCGACCTCGGCGCTTCCGTTCCGCGCATTCCCCTCCGCCTCGACGGTCAGGCCTCCTACAAGCCGTTCGAGCAGCCGGTGATCGCGGTGGGCAAGGTCCGCTACGTCGGCGAGCCGATTGCGGTGGTCATCGCCCGGAGCCAGGCCGAGGCCGAGGACGCAGCCGACGCCGTTGTCGCCGACATCGAAACGCTGCCGGCCGTCGTGAAGGCCCAGGACGCCATGGTCGGCAAGGTGCTGCTCGTCGAAGCCGCAGGCACCAACAGTCCGGCGTCGATCGAAGGCGCGAAGGGCGATATCGCCGCTGCATTCGCCGGTGCGTTCCATACCCGTCGCGAGCGCTTCAGCGTCCACCGGCACAGCGCCGTGCCGATGGAGCCGCGCGGCCTTCTCGCGCAATGGGACGCGGATGCCGCCCGCATGACGCTGATGGGCGCTGCGAAGGTGCCCTATCACAACCGCAAGCTGCTTGCGCAATTGATGCAGCTTTCCGAGACGCAGGTCGATCTCATCGAGAACGACGTCGGCGGCGGCTTCGGCGTGCGCGGCGAGTTCTACCCGGAAGACTTCCTCGTGCCGTTCGCCGCGCGAATGCTCGGCCGGCCCGTGCGCTGGATCGAGGACCGCCGCGAGAACCTGATGGCGACCAACCATGCCCGCGAAGCCGAGTGCGAGATCGAGATCGCTTGCGACCGGGATGGCCGCATTCGTGGCTTGCGCGCGAACTCCATCGTCAACACCGGTGCCTACATCCGCACGACAGGCTCCACCCCGCCGCGCAACATCGCGCAGGTGCTGCCCGGCCCCTATCGCATCGAGGCGGTCAGCTCGACTGTGACGCTGGTCGTCTCCAACAAGACCCCGTCCGGTACCTATCGCGGCCCCGGCCGCTACGAAGCCGACTTCTTCCGCGAGCGCATGATCGATCTGGCAGCAGCTGACCTTGGTATCGATCGCGTCGAGATGCGCCGTCGCAATCTCGTCCGTGACGCCGACATGCCATGGCCGATGCCGACCGTCGTCCCGCTCAACATTCCCTCCGAATGCGACAGCGGCGACTACTCGATCACGCTGGAGCGCTGCATCGAGGAATTCGCCTGGGACGAGAAGGCGAAGCTCGCCGGCAAGCTGGTCGATGGCCGCCGCAGAGGCATCGCGCTGGGCTGCTATCTCGAAGGCGCCGGCTCCGGCAAGGAGAGCGCGCGGCTGATCCTGCAGACGGACGGCCGCGTGATGGTCAACGTCGGCTCGTCCGGCATCGGCCAGGGGATCGAGACGATCTTCCGCCAGATCGCCGGCGACCTCCTGGAGTTGCCGCTGGAGCGCATAGCTGGCGTGCAGCACGGCTCCACCGGCCTCGTCGAGGACGGCGGCGGCGCGTTCTCGTCGCGCTCCACCGTGATGGCCGGCACCGCGATCTCGCTCGCCGCGGAGAAGCTCAAAGCCTCGATCCGGGCCGCCGCCGCAAAGCGCCTGGGATGCGCTCCCGACGCCGTCGTGATCGCCGAGGGCATCGCGCGCGGCCCCGATGACCGCACGGTGACGTTCGCCGACGTCGCCGCAGACGTGCCCCCCGCCGATGGTGTTTACACCTCTCCAAAGCGCACATATTCCTACGGCGCACATGCCGTTCATGTCGCCGTCGATCCCGGCACGGGCAAGGTCGACGTTCTCGACTACATGGCCGTCGAGGATGTCGGGCGTATCGTCAATCCCGCGACGCTGCACGGCCAGGCGCTGGGTGCGATCGTGCAAGGGCTGGGCGGTACGCTGCTCGAACATCTCGTCTACGACGAGGAAGGCCAGTTCCTCACCGGCTCGTTCGCCGATTACCTCATGCCGACCGCGAGCGACTACCCGCGCATCGAGGTGCACGCGATGGAGCTGAAGCCCTCGCCCAACAATCCCCTCGGCGCGAAAGGCGCCGGCGAAGGCGGCATCATCCCGACCGGCGGCTTGCTCGCCAACGCTGTCGCGAACGCACTCGGCGTCGAGCTGCACGACCTGCCGTTGTCGCCGGAACGTGTGTGGCAGCTGGCGAACGGCAAGGCGGCGTAGTCGCAACTCACAGGACCAATCCCCTGGCTCTCCCTGTTGCGTCCCCGGCCGAGGCGCAGCCGCGAGCCGGGGCCTTTACACTTCGCCGTAAGTGCACGAGCATTCAGAAACGTTGCACATTCCGGTGTGTAAAGATCCCGAATGCGCCTCGCTCTGCTAAGACTTGCAGCATCGGGACAATTGCGGCAACTCTTTCATCGAATGGATGGCTTCGACCATGGCCAACAACGACGGCTTTCTCGGCGCGCAGAGCATGTGGATCGGGATCGGCGTTCTCGCCGCAATCTTCTTCGGCTGGCGTGCGTTCGGCCCCCAGCCCGAAGTATCGCAAGTACCTGTCGCCCAGCTCAATGTCGGTAGCGGCGCCGATGCGCGCGTCGAGAAGCTCACGCGGACGCAATGTTTGGGTCTGGAGGATCGCGTATGGGCGGTGCTGTCCGACGGGGTCGAGTGCATCGCTTATGCGGCTTCGCCCAACATCCAGAGCGCGAGTTCCGCGCTGCTCTATTTCGGCGGCGACATCCCGGAGGATCAACTCGCCGGTGCCACTCAGGAGGCGGCGCGCAAGAACAATCAGCGCCGTGCGAGCGGACTGGCCGCCCAGCATGGCGTGCCAGTTGTGATCGTCGGCCGGCCGGGTCTCATGGGATCGAGCGGCTTCCATCTCCTAGGTGGCCGCCGCGACGAGGGACAGGTGATCGACGCCGCGGTCGATGCGCTCAAGGAGAAGCTCGGCATCCGCCGATTGAGCGTGGCCGGGCAGTCGGGCGGCTCGCGCATCATCGCGCAGCTCTTGGTCATCGGCCGCCGCGACATCACGTGCGCGGCGATGGGGGCCGGCGCCTATGACGTACCTCGCCTCCGTGGCGGCGGCACAACCCGTACGACGATCTTCGGCGATCCCGGCAGCGGCTATCTCGTGCCCATGCTCAAGGCCGCCGACATTCCGTCGGTCGCTTCGCGGCGCAGCTTCGTCATCGGAGATCCCCGCGACAAGGTCGCCCCGTTCGCCGAGCAGAAGGCGTGGGCGGACAAGCTTACGACGCTGGGCCACCATGTCCAGCTCATCGAGGCGAAGGCCAAGGACCCCGACTTCCATGGCATGTCGGAGAAGGCAATTACCGCCGCGGGAATGTGCATGAACGAGAAGCCCGACGCGGAGATCCGCACGGCCGTCGAGAGCGGCTGATATAGGCGTTACTCCCCATGCACCTCGACCGTCCGGAACGGAGACGCATGCACGCCCATGATCCTGAGCGGCTTATCGCCGGTAGAGCTGAACCAGTGCTTCATGCCGGCCGGCATCACGAGCGACATGCCTGGACGCAAGGCCACGACGGCGCCGGTGTCCTCGAGCCAAGCCTCGCCCTCCCCCTCCAGCACGGTGATGATCTCCATGTAGGGATGCGAGTGCAGCTGCGTCTTGTAGCCCGGCGGCGCCGTCTGGATGCCGATGAAGACAGGCGTCGTCCCGGCCTTGTCGCCGACGACGGTCTGGTACGTGAAGCCGTTGCGCATGGGCTCGGCCGGCAAATCGGCATGAACGATCGCGGGCATCGTTTTCTCCCTGGCCAAGGCGATAAAGCTACCATTCCTTCTGAAGGTCACAAGCCCGCACCATCGCACCCCGCGCCGCTTCGTCCCCTTGACGGTTTGCGAGGCCCTATGGACTAGTGCTGCCATGACCATCCAGATCGAGAATGCCGGTATCGCCGTGACGCCGGTTCAGCGCAACGTCTGGCAGGCGATCGGCCGAGGCTTGGCCTGCGCCTGCCCAGCGTGCGGCAAAGGCCGCATATACGACATGTTCCTCAAGGTGAATCCGACCTGCGGCGTATGCGGCAGGGAACTTCATCACCATCGGGCGGATGATGCGCCGCCGTATTTCACCATGTTCGTCGTCGGTCACATCATCATCGCCGGCGTGCTCGCCGTCGAGCGTGCCTTCGCACCGGCGACTTGGGTGCACATGGTGCTGTGGCTGCCGATGACGGTAATACTGTCACTCGTGTTGTTGCCTCCGATAAAAGGTGCTTTGATCGGTTTGCAATGGGCCTTGCGCATGCACGGCTTCGGCGGTGGCACGGACCCGGCAAATCCCGAACCAATTCCTACCGCATCGAGCAACGAGAGGGGCAAATGAGCGAAGCCGGCCAGGCGCCAAGCGGCAACGACAAGATCCTTGCCGCGAAGCCCCGCGACAGCTCAACGTTGATCATCGTCGATACCTCGAGCGGCGAGCACCGCATCCTCATGGGCAAGCGCCGCATGGATCAGGTGTTCATGCCGGGCAAGTACGTGTTCCCGGGGGGCCGCGTCGATCCCGCCGACCGCAACGTCGAGACCGTCGACGAATTGCACGAAAGCGATGTCGCCAAGCTCTTGATAGATATGCGCGAGACCGCCTCGGCCGCCCGCGCCCGCGCCATCGCACTCGCCGCCATTCGCGAGACGTTCGAGGAGACCGGCCTTCTCGTCGGAGCAAGAGGCACACCGAAGCAACAGGTGGAGGCCGAGAGCTGGCAGGGCTTCTATGCCCAGGGCTGCATGCCCAAGCTGAGCCAGCTTCGCTTTTTTGCCCGCGCCATCACGCCGCCCGGCCGGCCGCGCCGCTATGACAGCCGCTTTTTCTATGCCGACGTTTCGGCGGTCGCCGTGCGCCCGAACATCAACGACGGCGAGCTATCGAGCCTCGACTGGTTCACGTTCGAGGAAATGCGCGCGCTGGACCTGCCCGCCATCACGCGCGTCGTACTGGAGGATCTGATCGACCGCTTGAAGCTCGACGCAGAGGGCGATGCTGCAGCGGCTGGCGCCGCGGTCCCCTTCTATCGCCACAAGAACGGCGCAGCGCGGCGTCAGTTGCTGTCTCTGGCGTAGCGCGCGAGCGTCACTGCCGCCTTCTCCGCCGCAATAGTTTCGCTGCCCCACTGTGCTCGGCTCGTCTGGCGCGCCCATGCCCGAATAGGGTAGCTTCCTGCGACGCAACCCAGGGCGGCTCATCCCGCCGCGCGCCCTCCGTCAAGGCCGCGACGCCAAGCGAATCACCATGGAACATTTCGTCCAGAGCATCATCGCCTTCATCGAGCAGAACCAGGGCTGGATCGCACCGATCACATTCCTGCTGGCGCTGGGCGAGAGCCTCGCCTTCATTTCCCTGATCCTTCCCTCGACGGTCATCCTCGTATTCATCGCTGGCCTCATCGGCGGCTCGGGTGTCAGCACGGCGACGATCGTGACGGTCTGGCTGGCCGCTGGCGTCGGTGGCGCGATCGGCTACTCGATTTCCTACTGGCTCGGCGCCTATTTCAAGGACGACATCGACAAGATCTGGCCGTTCAGGACACGGCCAGAAATGCTGACGCGCGGCCGCGAGTTCTTCGAGAAGTGGGGAACCTGGGGCGTATTTTTCGGGCACTTTTTCGGTCCCGTCCGCGCCGTTATCCCGGTGGTTGCCGGCTCGTTCGCGATGAAGCAATTCTCGTTTCAGGTGGCCAACATATCGTCGGCCTTCATCTGGGCAGCAGGCGTACTCGTCCTCCCCATCATCATGGCGAGGATTGCGATCAGTTGACACGGCCGAGACCGCGAACGCGGTCGGGCGCCGGTGCGCCGTGCTCCGAAGGGCGACCTTCTCCCGCCAAACGGAAAGGATGCCTGGTTCATTGTCCGTTTGGCGAGACCGCGAACGCGGTCCGGCGCCAGTGCGCTGTGACCCCGAAGGGCCCCAAAATGACCGCTTACATGATCGACAAGGTGTGCCATCGGGTCGGCCACGACGACGCATTTCGCGCCGCTCTCGATGCCGACCCGGAAGCTGCCCTCGCGGAATTCGATCTGACCGATGATGAACGCGCGTGGCTGATCGCGGGCGAGGTCGGCCGGCTGTTCGAGCTTGGCGCGCATCCTTATCTCCTCGGCCACCTGACGCGCCACGAGACGCTCGGCATCACGGTGGACGCATTCAGCCGCCGCATGGTCGCCGCCAGGGACGAACGCATCCCCCCGCTCGAGCCGGCAGGCTACCTCACGGCCACGTGAGCCGCGCCAGCCGCGCCAGCCGGTTGTTCATCGTCCACCCGGAGTAGATCGGGAAAATCGACGACAGCCGCTGCAACGCCGTGACCATCGAAACCGGCGTCACCCCCATCGCGCCATAGCGGAACGCCTGCGACATGAATATGAACTGCCGACAGGATCGAAAAGGTGAAGCCGAGCAATGTTTCCCCCGAGCAATCGCGCTCGACCGATAACCGGTGCAGACGGCCTCGAAGCACTCTAAGGCCTTATCGCTTTCGCCATCTGATCGATGATGGCTTGTGGAGCGGCATACATGCTGGCGACCAGCGCGGCAACCTCCGGGCCGCTTCGTGGGCCCACCGTGACCTTGATGCGGTCGGCTTCGGCCAGGAACTCAGGATCCTTCATCGTCGCCATGAACGCGTCCTGCAATTGCTTGACCCGATCGGGCGGCGTGCCCGGCGGCGCGATGAACGGCCGCTGGAACACCTGCTGGCTGACGATCAACTCCAGCGCCTTGCGGTTCTCCGGCGGCACGAATTGCCAGACCGTCGGAATGCCCATCGCGGTCATCTCCGGGCTCGGTTCCATGCCGAGCTGGATCATGTTGTTGGCTGCCCGCTTGGTCAGCCATTCCGGCCGTACCGACATGTAGGTGCTGATCTCGACGCCGCACCACCCGTCGACCTCTCCCCGGTCCACCGCGATGGCGATGTCGACGGTCGCCTTGTAGCCCGCGACCACCTTGAACTTGGTGCCGGCCAGCGCATTCAGCATCGTCGGATAATCGAACGTCGATCCGCCGGGCGCGGATGCACCGATGGTGGCGACCTCCTGCCGGGCCTGCTCGAAAGTCTTGACCTTCGATTCGAGCCGCGTCGAGCACAGCCGAGTACCGCTGTCCGCGGTGCCGAGAAACTCGAACTTGGCCGGGTCGTAGCGCCACTTGGATCGCTCGATCGCCAACGGTTCTGCGATCGCACCTGGAAACACGATCGCGATGACCGTGCCGTCCTTCGGCGCGACGACGGCCATGTGTTCAGCGGCTCGTTTGCTGCCCGCGCCGGTGAGGTTCTGCGGCACGAGCACCGGCTTGCCCGGCACATGCTTGGTGATGTGCCGACCGACGAGCCGCCCGTACACGTCGTAGCCGGTGCCGGCATCCGTGCCGATGATGAGGCTCAGTTGCTTGCCGGCCCAGAAGTCTTGCGCCTTGGCGCTTCCGTCACCAGCAACAGCGGCAATAGCCAAGGCCAGAGAACCGGCAGCCCCTCGCCGGCCAAGCCGATGCAGAGTTCGCAGTAGCATCTCGTCTCCCTATGTCCGCTTCTTGTCGAGCGAGCAGTCGCCCTGGCCTGCGCGTCCGGTTATGGCCGGATCGCCATTGCCATCTGATCGATGAGGCTCTTAGGCGCGCCATAGATCTTCTTGACCAGCGCTTCGACCTCTTCACCGCTTTTCGGATTGAGTTCGATGGAACTCTTCTTGGCCTCTTCGAGCAACTCCGGATCCTTGAGCACCGCCATGAACGCGGTACGCAGTACCTTGAGTTGAGCCGCCGGCGTCTCGGGCGGCGCGAGGAACGGCCGCTGGAACACCTGTTGGCTGACGATCAACTCCACGAGCGGTTTGTCTTCCGGTTTGATGAAATCCCAGATCGGCGGAAAGCCCAGTGCAGTCACGCGCGGGTTCACGTCCAGCCCGAGCTGGACGAGCGGATTGCCCTTCTTGTCGCCGGCGAGCCAGCCGGGGCGCAGGGCCATGTACGTGCTGTACTCGATACCGCAAACGCCTTCGGCCTCGCCCCGCTCCGCCGCCAGGAACAGGTCGCCCGGTCCGGGGTAACCGGACACGACATTGAATTTCGTCCCGGCCACCGCATTGATGAAATTGGGATAGTCGTAGGCCGAACTGCCGATGGCGGTCGCCGCCATGACCGTGCGGTTCTTGCGCGCGTCGTCCATCGACCGGATGGTCGAGCCCGGCCGCGTCATGCACATGCGCGTGCCGCTGTCCATGGTTCCGATGTAGGCGATCTTGACGGGATCATAGCGAAACTTGGTTGGATCGCCGGTCAGCGGCTCGACCAGCGCGCCGGGCATCGCGAGCGTGAAGGTCGTGCCATCCTTGGGCGCGACGTTCACGGTGTAGTCGGTCGCCTTGATGCTTCCCGCGCCCGGCATGTTCTGCACGATCACGGTGGGCTTGCCGGGAATGTACTTCGCGATGTGCCGCGCCAGTAACCGCCCGTAGGTATCGTAGCCGCTGCCGGCCGTGTTTGCGACGACGATGTTGACCTGCTTGCCGGCGTAGAAATCCTGCGCGTACGCTCGATCGAAGCATGGACCGATGCAAACGCCGAAGCTGGCGGCTGCCGCGATACGAGACAGCTTTCGTGGTGCAACGGATTGGCTCATCATTTCGATCCCTGTGGGTGCTTTCTATGCTTACGCCACGGCAGCAAGAATCCTGCCGCTCGTCAAGCCGTGGCTGTACGTGCCACGGCTCGATTTCATGCGTTTTGCGCTAATGCGTGGACCCGTCCCTATCGCTTTTCGAGCGGGCAGGCTGCGGCATCAACTACGCTTGGAGAACAGTCCGGCGATGAACGGATAGAGCAGACCCAAGCCGATGCCGAAGGCAATGCCGTTGAGCAGGAAGCCATTGCGCAGCGCCAGGATGTTGAAGCCGCCCTTCGCGAATGCGCCAGCGAAGTAAGGCGTTCCTTTGATCATCGCGACGAGCAGCCAGCTTCCCAGGAGCATCGGGAAGACGCACCCGAAAATGAAGCCACGCACTACGTTGGGACCCGGCAACACGTCGATCACGTAGGCGAACACGATGCCCCACAGTCCACCCCAGAACATCTGGTTGACGACACGCGGCATGCCGTAGGCGGCTTTATCTGGCGTCATGTTCCAAGGCGATCCGGCCAGCGGCAGGCCCGCCTGCTGCATCAGCACGTACATACCCTGGTGAAAGATCAGCACGGCGAGTGCTCCCGCCAGAAACCCGCCGACGACACGTGTCACTACTGAGTTCATGTGTTTCCCCTCCATCGACTTCAAATGTCCTGAACAACATTGCTACGCTAGCCCGCGTTTCTCACCCTATGCCACGGTGCAGTGCGAGACGCAAACTCGAGGCGTATGAATCGTAGTCGTCCGACGTTCGGTCAACCACCATCGTTGCCGCCGTTTTGGGCGGAGCGTACAGGCGCTTTGCTGATCCTCTTTC
>CAMDMH010000072.1 GCA_945901835.1 Devosia equisanguinis
CACCGACCAGCAGAACGACGAACGCGACATGCTGGCGCGCGCCCGCGCCGAAATGGAGCAGGGTCGCAGTCGTGCACCAAACGAAGCTGCGAACGACGACGACGCGGCGGGTGACGCCGTCCGCGATCGGGCGCTCCAGGCCGAAGTCGACCGCCGCATCCGCGAAGCCGAGCGCGACGCCGAACTCGACCATCTGACCGCCGCCCTTCGACGCCGCAACCCGGCACTCGTCGAGAATGTCCCCGCGCCGCCGCCGACCGATGCCCCCGCGATTGCCTCCGCCCCGGAAAGCACAACGCCGCCAATTCCGGCGATCCCCGCTTCCGCGCGCGCCACGGTACTGATGGTCATGGAACCGGGCCGCACCGGCATCCGCGCGCTCAATCCGACCGCCGATCCGATCCTGTGCATGCCCGACGTGTGCTGGATCAGCCGCGGTCCGGATCGCGACGCCCGCATGGTGTCGCGGCGCAAGGCGCTGGGTCCGCTCAATACGCTGGGGGATCGTGCCGGCGCGTGCAACGACAGCCTGGGCTGCGTGTTTCGCAACATCGAGTTGACCGGCGCTTCGGCGGTCATTCAGCCGGTCGATCTGCGAATACTGAAGCACGACCGGCGGGCCTCGATCGAAGTACGCATCGACACGACCTGCAGGATCGAGCGCCCTGCGCTCGTCTGCAGCGAGCGGCAGTCGAGCGACGACTATAGGATTTCTGTCAACCCCGAAGCCATCGCCCAGGAAGCCGGCGGCGCGATGCTCATGGCAGCCATCGGACGAAGAACGGCAACCGCGCAAAGATCGCCATACTGACAACCAACCTCAACCAGCCAACCGCCGGGTTGCTGAAACCAGCTCGTGCACGATGCCGGGCTCCGTCATCGCATGGCCCGCATCGGGAACGAGCCGCAACTCCGAGCGCGGCCATGCCTTGTGCAGGTCCCACGCGTTCTTGAAGGGAGTGCACATGTCGTAGCGGCCATGCACGATCACGCCGGGAATGTTCGCGAGCTTGGTTGCATTACGCAGCAACTGGCCGTCGAACTCCAGGAAGCCGCCATGGACGAAGTAGTGGCATTCGATCCGCGCGAACGCGAGCGCATAACTCTCATTGGCGAAATGCCGGACTCGATCGGGATCTTCGTAAAGGGACAGCGTCGAGCCCTCCCATACGCTCCACGCTTTCGCGGCCGAAACCTGGACCGCGCGATCCACGTGGGTGAGCCGCTTGTAATAGGCCCCGATCAAGTCTCCGCGTTCCTCGGGCGGGATCTCCGCCAGATAACTCTCGAACGCATCCGGATATATCCAGCTCGCGCCTTCTGTGTAGAACCAGCGCAACTCGGCCGCCCGCAGCAGGAAAATGCCGCGCAAAATGATGCCCGAAACCCGCTCGGGATGGGTCTGCGCGTAGGCGATGGAGAGTGTCGACCCCCACGAGCCACCGAACAGTTGCCAGCGCTCGATGCCGAGCCGCTCGCGAATCAGCTCCATGTCCGCGACGAGATCCCACGTCGTATTGTTGTCGAGGCTGGCGTGCGGCGTAGAGCGGCCGCATCCCCGCTGATCGAACAGGATGATGCGGTAGCGATCGGGATCGTGGCAGCGACGCATGGTTGGGTTCGAGCCGCCACCTGGACCGCCATGTACGACGATGACGGGAATGCCGCTCGGGTTCCCGGACTGCTCGAAATAAATTTCATGCCCACCCGGCACGCTGATGCGCGCCTGCATGAAGGGCTCTATCGGCGGATAGAGTCCAAGCCGCCCGCGGTCGAAATCCCTCGCAAGCATCCGGCCGATATCTCCGTTGATCGACGTGAATGAAGCGATTAGACGCCAGTTCCTGCCGGCGCAAGGCCAGAACACAGCCCAACGCGAACACCAACTCGGTCAGAACGATACTTGATTGAGCACGACAGACCCGCCGGAATCCCGAATTCACTCCGAACGAAACAAACTGTCCCGCTGGACCCATCGGTCGCACACCCAGGACGTAGCACGCGCAGTGCGGCCGACATTGGCACAAAGCCAATGGACACAAGAAACTGCCAGAAATCAGATGGGCACAGCAGTTAAGATGTGGATAAGCAACGGCGACGTTGCGCTGCAACCGGATGGCGAATTGCAATCTGGTCAGCAGAGTAATCCGCGCTTCCAAAGATGTGCTTGCGACGGGTGCAACGACGGAGGAGCGCGACAAGCGGCCGCTCCAAAGACACCGAAATTCAAAACGAAAACAGCGACCGACCTACCCCAACACCGCGGGGGCGCGTTGAGGCCGGTCATGCCATGTCCACGAACGCATGCGGTGCATTCGTAGTCACCAAAATGACCATATTGACGTTTTCGCGTCGATTCGAATCGATCGTTCACTCGCGGATCGATCCACTTATGTGGCAAATGAGCCACGCGCATTTCAATTCCGCTAAACAGCAAACCGTAAGACTTATGCCATCACGGAAGGAAATCTGACCGCAACTCGCACCATTGGGCGCAACATTCCACCACGAGACGGCTCAAAAGCGACGGATTGTGCCAGCCATCGACTGCAATGTCGGGAAGCGCGCGCCTGACCATCAGGCCCTGGGGACTTGCCCGGAGGCAACGCACGGCCGCCCAAAGGGCCAAGCCGCGAATCGACGTCGACGATGGAGATGCCACGCGCGCGCGACCACGACGGTCAGCGGCTACTCGCGCCTCAGTACGGAGTTCACGAACCGGTTGGCCAGCCCGTTGGCCTGGAACGATCGCTTCAACTCGTCCGGGTCATACACCGTCTCGACCCACTCGAAGAACGGCATCGGCCGGTCTTTGGTATCGTCGATGTAGCGTTCGAAGAACGCGTCGAGCACCCCGGTATCGGCTTGCTGAATATGCCCGTACCGCAGGGAAAGTTGCTTGATCGCCTGCTCGATGGGCTCGCCGCAGCGTAGATGCCGGTAAAGCACGCTCATCAATCCCGCACGGTCCGCGCCGGATTTGCAGTGCATGAGGATGGGATACTCGACCGTCTCGAACAACGCGCGCGCGCCGCGCAACTCCTCGAGCGAAGGTGCTGCCCGCGAGCGCACCTGATAGTTCACGAGCTTCACGCCGTAGCGGCGGCAAGCCGCCTCCTCCAGCCAATAGCTGCCGCACAACCGCTCGCCCCTGAGGTTCACAATGGTGCGAACACCAAGCCGCGCGGCTTGCCCGATCTGATGCGGCGCCGGCTGTGCCGCCCGGAAGGCATGCTCGTCGAGCCGATGCCTGTTGCCGTAGAAGACGCGAAAAATCCCGTGATCTAGCAGAAGCATATCCAGATAGGACGCAGGCTTCCCCGCAAACCGCCGAAGCCACTGCGGGGTATCGTCCGCCAGTCGCTGCCGCCACACCAGCGTAACACGCTTGACGGCCCGTCGCGCCTGCTTCCCGAGACTGCCGATCGCCATTGAAATTGCTGATCACCCGGTTGCAGCTGTGGCGCGAGATGCTTGAATCACTCGCTGGGATTTCTGGCGCGTCTCGCCAACTCATTCTGCCTTTGCAATCGCTCGATAACCGCTATAGGAACCGGCTGCAAGGGGGCGGCCGCCGCAGCATTGTCGGTCATCGCCGAGGCGTGATTGGGTTCAACCGGGGTTGTTTCTTGGGCCCATGCGTTCGATCGGCTCGCAACTAGCGCAGTGCGGCTCGCCCTGACAACCTCGGGCAGCTTCGCGCGCATGCGGCGCCGTCGGGACGGATGCCGAAGTGAAATTCCATACACCAGGGCTTGCGAGGCTCTACCTCAGTATGGCTGAATCGCCGACGCGAAAAATGCGGATTGGCCGTCTGGCAGGCGGCTCTGTCGCGCGCTACATCGATCTCGTCTACCGGACGTCGCGCGTGCGGCGGGAGCCGGATGGCGCAGATCTCGATGCGTTTCTGCTTGCCAACAGCCCCGCCATCGTCGCCGTCTGGCACGGCCAATTCCTGATGGCGCCGCAAGCCAAGCCCCTCGAACTCCCGCTCGCCATCATGCTCGCACGGCACGGTGACGCCGAACTGTTCGCCGAAGCACTCGCCCGTTTCAACACGACGCTCATCCGCGGTGCCGGCGCCAACGGTCGCCTCAAGGACCGCGGCGGAGCGGCAGCCTTGCGCGGCGCGCTGCGAACCCTCCAGCAAGGCGTCCATGTCGGCATGACCGCCGACGTGCCCCCTGGCCCCGCGCGAAAAGCAGGTATGGGCATCGTCACGCTCGCCAGGATGTCCGGCCGGACGATCATTCCACTCGCCGCGGCAAGCAACCGCTTCCTTGTACTCGGCACCTGGAGCCGGATGACCGTCAACCTGCCCTTCGGCGATTTGGCCTGCGTCTTCGGCGAGCCCATTCACGTCGCCCGAGACGCGGATGCAGACGCCATGGAAGCCGCGCGTTTGGCCGTGGAGCGTGGCCTCAACCAAGCGACCGCACGCGCCTATCGACGGGTCGGCGCGGATATCACGCGAACCTACCCCCCCGGCGCCACGGTCCAGTACGGTAGCCTCACGCGGGAGGCCACGCCCCCGCTGGGCATCGAGTTGAAAAGCTACCGCCTCGTGACCCGGATGTTACGGCCCGCCGTACCCTTTCTCCTCGGCGCACGCGCCCGGCGCGGCAAGGAAGAACCGGCTCGCCGTGGCGAGCGCACCGGCAACGCGGGCCAGCCGCGCCCGGACAGCGAGATCGCCTGGATCCATGCCGCCAGCGTCGGCGAACTCAACGCCGTGCTCCCGCTGGCCGAAGCGATGCGGACGGCCCGGCCCGGCCTGCGCATTCTGTTCACGACCGGCACAGTCACCTCGGCGCGAATTGCCGACCGGCGCATGCAGCCCGGCGACATTCATCAGTACTTGCCACTCGATTCGCCGAAATACGTGGCCCGCTTCCTCGATCATTGGCGGCCCGATGTCGCGATTCTGACCGAGAGCGAAATCTGGCCGAACATGATCCTGGCTTGCGGCGCACGCTCGATCCCGCTGACGCTCGTCAACGCCCGCATGTCCCAGCGCTCCTTTGAACGCTGGAAGCGACTGGAGCGCATTGCGAGACCGCTGTTCTCCCGCTTCGACCTGGTGCTTGCCCAGAACGAGGAAATGGCTCAGCGCTTCCGCGACATCGGCTCCCCGCAAGTCCTGAGCGTCGGCAACCTCAAGATCGACGCGCCGCCGCCCCCGATCGACCCTCAAGCGCTCTCCCAACTGCGCGAAGCCCTCGGCGACCGCCCGTTCTATGTCGCAGCGAGCACCCACGACGGCGAAGAGCAGATGATCGCCGCCGCCCACCGCCTCATCGCCCGCCGGCACGAACGTCTGTGCACGATCATCGCACCACGGCACCCCGAGCGCGGCATCGGCATCGCCGAAGCGATGAAATCGCAGGGGCTGACGACCGTGATGCGCTCTTCGGGCGAATTACCTACGGCCTCGACCGACATCTACATCGCCGATACCATCGGCGAATTGGGAACGCTCTACGCGTTGAGCCCGCTCGCTTTCATCGGCGGCTCGCTCATCCCACGGGGCGGCCAGAACCCGATCGAAGCCGTCCGGCACGGCGCCGCCATCCTATCGGGACAGCACTGGTCGAACTTCTCGGACGCCTACGAGGCGCTGTCCGCCTGCACCGGCGTCGTTCGCGTGACGGACGCCCCGTCGCTCGCTGCCGCCGTCGAAGCGTTGCTGTCCGATCCGCGCGAGCTGGCGCGACTGAGTGCGGCAGGCACTACTGCCATTCGACGCATGTCCGGCGCACTCGACAGCTCGGTGATCGAGATCATGAAGCTGCTTCCGGAAGCGAGGGAGCTAGCCCGTGCCGGTACGTGAGCCGGCCTGGTGGTATCGTGAACAGGGCGGCTGGCAACAGCGTCTGCTGAGCCCGGTGTCGCGGATCTGGCAATGGTCCGCCGCCCGCCGTCTCGCCCGTGGCAAGCCTAAGCGGGCGGCCCTCCCGGTCATCTGCGTCGGAAACTTCACGGCCGGCGGCACCGGCAAGACGCCCATCTCGATCCTGATCGCCCGCCTCCTTATCGCCGGTGGCGAGCGTCCCGTCTTCCTCACCCGCGGTTACGGTGGACGCCTGCGCGGTCCTCACCGTGTGAATTCGGCGCTGGATACTGCCATCGACGTCGGCGACGAACCGCTGCTGCTCGCCCGCCACGCCCCTGTGATCATCGCCCGCGATCGGGTCGCGGGCGCGAAACTGGCTGCAGCCGACTTCGGCATGTCCCCGCCGACGGTGATCGTCATGGACGACGGCCTTCAGAACCCAGCCCTGGCCAAAGACCTCGCCATCGCTGTGGTCGACGCCGTTCGCGGTCTGGGTAATGGCGGCGTGATCCCAGCCGGTCCCTTGCGTGCGACTGTCGCGACGCAATTCGCCCTGGCCGAAGCGATCGTCGTCAACGCCGCCCCCGGCGCCGATCCCGCAATAGTCGAGAAAACGGCAACACGCCTGCGCGGCAGCTTCCATGGCCCCGTGATCGATGCGGGCATAGAAGCCGATGCAGACGGACTGGACCTCCAAGGCGCACGCGTGTTGGCTCTCGCCGGCATCGCCAATCCTGCGCGGTTCTATTCCCTGCTGGAACAACTCGGCGCGACGATCGCGGGCCGAGTGCAGTTCGCCGACCATCACGCCTTCACCGACGCGGACGCAACCAGAATCCTGACCGAGGCGAGCAGCCTCCATGCCCGGATCGTCACGACCGAGAAGGATCTCGTCCGCCTTGCCGGGGCCCCAGGTGCGCGCGCCGCGTTGCGCGAAAAGGCGATCGCTTTGCCGATACGCGTGAAGCTCGATCAACGCAACGAGGTCAGGCTCGTGTCGCTGATCAACGCCGCAGTGCTGCAACGGCGCAAGTCGCAGGCCAAACCCGCGCTCAAACCTTGATCCGGCCCTTTTGACGCAGCTCGATGTAACGCTTCATCGACACTTCGGCCGAAGCATAAGGCTCCTGCAGCTCGACGTTCCAGTACCTGAGATCGGTCAGCGCGATGATCTGTCCCGACACGGCGCAAAGCACGAAATCGCCTGGAGTGAGCACCTGGAACTCGCCGTGCATGTAGCGCAAGCGCGCTTCACCCCGAAGCCCGAACAGCTTGTCGATCCTGTTCATCGCAGCCTTACTCTCCCGCCCGCCTCGTCCCTCGACCGGAAACGGCGCGGGAAGCAACCCATCTGTCGCAAAGCGTCAGCCCCAGCGTCAAGCGGCATGGCGCGTCCGCCGCAGGTAAGACGTCGTTGAGACCTCTCCCCTGCGGCGCGTCACGACGCCCGATGACATGGGCTCCGGCGGGAAATCAGTGATGGCCCGAATGATGTCCTGCTCCAGCCTTGGCACCCGCCGGATTGCTGCCCAGCGCCTCGATCTTGTACTCGACCTCGACCTTGCCGGCTTTCTCGAATACCAGCGTGCCCTTGATGCGCTCGCCTTCCTTGAGGCCCGACTGCAGGCCGATGAACATCACGTGGTAGGAACCGGGTCGCAGCTCCACCGTGGCGCCCGGCGGGATCTCGAGACCCTTCTCCAGCCGCCGCATGCGCATGACGTTGTCCTTCATCTGCGTCTCGTGGACCTCGAATTGACCTGCCGCAATAAAGGTCCCGCCGATCAGGCGGTCGGTCACCTTGCCATTGTTGGTGATTTTCATGAAACCGCCGGCGACCTTCGTGCCACCCGGCGTTGCACGGCTCCACGGATGCTCGATCTTGATGTCACCCAAGGCGTAGTCATGGGCTTGCGCCTGCGTGATGCCGGCAGTTGCCAGCAGTGTCAGGGCAGCCGCGATAACGATGTCGCGCACGCGCCACGCGCGCCGCACGAACGACGATAGATTTGTCATGAGAGTAGCTTTCGGAAAATGAGGATTCGAGACCCGCATCGACGGCGACCAGCCAAGTAAGGGGAGGCCGTCGCTGCAAACACGCATCGGCATGACTAGGCTGCCGACCGGGCGGGCGGACCACGATTTCGATGAATGCCTGCATTCCGGCCGGGAGGGCAGACCTCCTCTTCCATCAGCGTCGCGTAATCCGACGTAGGTGGAGCATCCAGGATGAGGCCATCGACAGGCCCCGACAATACAAGCGATCCCAGCACGTTGCAGAGGGGGCACCGGCTCCGCGGGTCACCGGGTGCGGACGGCGCGACGGGGTTACCGTCGGCGTCGAGCGTGATGCTCAGGGTTCCGTGCGCAGTGCAGATCAGCACCGACTGCAGCTCGGCCGCAGCCGCTGAAACATTCGGAACGGGAGACCTGGGAACGTGCACCGCCAAAGCGAGCACATGCAGCAACAAGCTCGCCACCGCGGCCGATGCTGCAACCAAACGCCAGAGATAGCGCGGCGTACCGATCATACCGTCACGATAGCCCGAACCGCCCGATGGCGCAGCCAGCCATCTGTCGCAGGATCCCCATCAACCAAGGTGGCCGGTCACCCGGGCGACGAGCCCGTCAACCGCCGAACAACTGCCGTTGGCCGAGGTTGCGGAACAACTGCTGCACGATGCCCTGGTCGTTGGTATTCGCCGACGGCGTAGTCCGGCTGATGAAATCGAACACTTTGCCGTCCTTCATGCCGTAGTTCGCGACGCGCTCGACCTTTCCTGCCTGACCGAAATAGATCGCCAGCACCTGCCGGTCGACCTCGCTCGACTTGAAGAACGCGCTCTGCTGCATGGTGCTGGAAATATAGTAGTAGGCATCGCCGCGACCGACGGCAGCCACGGTCCCGGGACTGCCCAGCACCTGCCGGACCTGGTCCTGCGTCATGCCCTTAGCGACCTGACTGATATCCTGCTCGGAAAGCTGGGTGCCGTGCTTCGTCACCGTCGTGCTGCATCCAGCGACCGCCACGGCAACAACTATCGCCGCAGCGACCAGTGCCGTAGCGCCGTGCCCACGTCCGGACGACCGGATCGTTGCGCCGCGCGCGGCATTCTGGGTGAAATCCTGCATCTGCCGTTTTCCCCCGGGGAAGCTACCGATATTGCCCGCCATCATCGCCACAGCCACCGATTGGCCCTGCCGATCACGCGGTTCCGGCTCGTCCCCTTTGCCGTAACCTTCGCGCATTTGCCGACCATCGGCAATTCGACGATTCGGCTGAAACGCCCAACAAGCCCGACCACCGGCACCAGAACGCCGGCCTATGAGCGGCAGATCCACGCGTTCTGCGCATAGCCCGCCACACAGCCGGTTTGCAATGCCGACCCAGTCACCCTTATGTGAGTCCGCCGGAAGTGAACAGATTGGAATCCTCAGGCTTGAAGATCCACACATCCGCCCATTCGTACCGGCTATACTCCTCCCAACCCAACACCACCGCAGCGCCGAACCTGGATCGCCCCATGACCGCTCAACGCACCCTGTGGGACGTACTCACCCGACGCGGGCCACTCGACGGGACGGCAACAGAGCTTTATGGCCGCCTCGTGGCGCAGGCCCGCACGCCCGCGTTCTATGCCGTCCACGGCGCCCCGGACACCCCCGAGGGCCGGCTCGAAATGATCGTGCTCCACGTCGTATTGTTGTTGCGCCGGCTTGCCAGGGAAGCCGAGACTGCGTCGGCACTTTCCCAGACCATTTCCGAGACGTTCGTCACCGACATGGACGACTGCATGCGTGAGATGGGCGTCAGCGACATTTCCGTCGCCCGCAAGGTCAAGAAGGCCGCCGCCGCCCTGTTCGACCGCATCCGCGACTATGGCGCCGCCCTCGACAAGGGCGATCGCGATGCGCTGTCGGCTTTGATCG
>CAMDMH010000073.1 GCA_945901835.1 Devosia equisanguinis
GCGGGACTGCTGATGTCGCTCGGCGTATGGCTCCATCTCACGGAGACGCACGAGCACGAACACTTCCACGAGCCGTTGGAGCACGAGCATCGTCACGTACACGACGAGCATCATAGGCACTCGCATACGCCGGCGGTGTCGCCAGACGAGCCGCATAGTCACGCGCACCGACATATCCGTCTGCGGCACAAACATCCGCACACGCCAGACATGCACCATCCGCATCGACATTGATGCCAGAGATTAATCGACCTCAAAGCTTTTTCTTGGCTTGCTTCGCAAAGTATTCCTTCGGTCAATGAACAGTTAGTCGTGGGGCGCGATGGCGCAGCCGAGTGCGACGGCATCCCAGATCAATGCTGGGGAAGCAGGGCGCCCGGCTTGGTGGACTCACGATCGAGCCGTCCGTCGCGCAACATGAACATGCGGTCGAAGCGGTCGAATATCTTCTCGTCGTGCGTGACTGCGATGATAGCCGCCTCCTGCTCCACGGCGAGCTTCCGCAGCAAGTCCATCACGATGCCGGCGTGCTTGGAATCCAGGGCAGCCGTAGGTTCGTCCGCGAGGATGATGCGTGGGCGGTTTGCGAGCGCGCGAGCGGTTGCGACCCTCTGTGCCTCGCCGCCGGAAAGTTTCGAGGGCAACGCATGCCGGCGATGACCGACCTCCAGGTAGTCGAGCAACTCGATGGCGCGGCGGCGAGAGGCCACCGCATCGTATCCCGCCAATTGCAGAACGATCGCGACGTTGTCGGTCGCATCGAGAAACGGAATCAGGTTGTGTAATTGGAAGATGAAGCCGATCTTGTCCAACCTGAGCCGGCGAAGGTCGGAGCGAAGCCAGTGCCCACCGGCAAATACCGGCTCGCCATCAAGATCCATCGAGCCCTCCGATGGATCCAGGATACAACCGATGACGTTGAGCAAAGTCGTCTTGCCGGAGCCGGAGGGGCCCAGCAATGCGACCACTTCCGTCGGATGGATTTCGATCGAGACGTCGCGAAGTGCATCCACGCGGGTGGGGCCATCGCCAAAGTGCTTCGAGATGCCCCGCATCACCACGAGCGGGGGTGCCGCTTCCAAGGTCTGCTGATTTGGCACTGAATTTCTGGGAGCCGGGGTGATCATCGCGGTCAACCTCCCAAGGCCGTGGCGGGATCGATCCGAAGTGTAGCCCGGACCCCGAGGCCGCTCGACAGGATGCAAACGACGAGAACGACGAGCCCCAGGGCCGCAACGTTGTCGGGTTCGATGACGACGCGCCGGGGAAAGCTGTCTTTGATGGCGAGTATCAGCGTCACGCCGATCGAGAAGGCGAAGATGCCGATCGCCATGGCCTGCTGCACGTTCTTGGCGACGATAGTACGATCAGGTGCGCCAATCAGTTTCAAGGTAGCGTTCTGCTTCATCTTCTCCATCGTCATCGTATAGATCATGAGAGAGATCACGACCGCGGAGACGGTCAGTAGAAGCGATGTGAACAACCCGATCTGGCGGCGGGCGCGATCGACAAGTGATTGCGTCAGGATCAATTCCTGCTCGGTCTGCGTGATCGCCGTCAGGTGCTTCCAGCGGCGGACGACTTCGGCCAGCATGTCGGCGGAGGCCCCGGGCGTCAGTCGTGCGATCACGGCGTTGACGGTATCGCTGCTCGCCCCGCCAGCCCCTCGCGCGAGTTGGACCCGCGTCGCGGTCGGCGCGACGTCGAATTGCAGTCGCTGCGCGTCCGCCAGCGTGATGTAGACAGCTGGATCGCCTCCCGAATTGACCTGGTGCTGCGTCAGGCCGACAACGGTAAAGAACACGCGGCCGAGCTTGATGCGGTCGTCGAGTTCAATGCCTGAAGCGCGATCCGCGACAAGCTCGTATCTGCCGCGGCCAATCCCCCGTCCAGCGACGATCTCCGGCGGACCGCCCGGGTGGCTCAGTTCATAACCGATGGCATAGAGGCGAAGCTTGGCCGCGCGGTACTGGGCTTCGACCGTCTGGTAGGTGATGCTACTGGCGGCCTCTACTCCCGCAATGCGGGCGATGGCCTCGCGAGTCTCGCCGGGAATGCGCGAAGCGGCTGCAAATGGACCACGCGAGTTGGCCTCCACGACCCAAAGGTCCACTGAGGCGCACGCGCGATCGTCAACGCATCGACGACAAGGCCGCGATAGATGCCGATCATGGCCATGACGACGCCTAGCAGCAAGCCAAGCCCGATGCAGGTCAGCAAGAAGCGGAAGAGATTGTGGCGGATATCGCGATAGGCGAGGTTCATCGCTTTGCCGCCTCTGCGATTCGCGCTCCGCGGCCGACTTCCATGCCGGGCTCGATGCGCGTTACGACGCGAGCGCCTTTCTCCAAACCGCCGGTGATCTCGAGCCTGGCGTCCTCGGTGCGATGGCGGAAGCCGACGCGGCGCCGCTGCAGTCGTCCGTTCTCGACGGTCCAGATGCGGCCGGAACGGCCATCGTAGCCGAGCACGGCGGCCTCCGGAATCAGGACGGCGTCTGACAGTTCGGCCGTGGTGATCCAGAATTCCGCCTGCTCGCCGAGAAACACGCGAGACGGCGGTCGGTCGCCCCGGACGAATACGCGGCGTTCCTCGGTTCCCCGGTCGCTTTCGAGGCCGATGCGGATAACCTTGCCGACGAAGGTATCGAGCGGCCGAGACCGCAGCCGTGCCTCGACGCGCTATCCTTCCTCGATGAAACCGGCTCCGGCCTCGTCGACGTACGCGAGCCCCCAGTATGAATCGACGGCAACCAGTGTGAAGATGGGATCGCCGGCCTTGATCACGCTACCCGGTTCTTTCAGGCGATCGACGACAACGGCGTCGTAGGGGGCGATGAGTGTGCGGTGACGCAGCAGCGTCTCCTCGAATTGAAGCTGGGCGCGGGCGTCGGCGATTTGGGCTTTCGCAGCCTCCCCATCGCTGAGCGCCAGCGACACATCCGCCTTAGCCACAGCCTCGTCGCGCAAGGCCGCCTCTGCGGACTGCTCGGAGACGATGTTGCGGCCGGCTAAGGTCTGCTTGCAGCGGTTGGCTTCCAACTTCTGCGCCAGAACTGCGCGAGCCTTCTCCAAGGTTGCTTCGGCCTTCTTGATGTTGCCCTCTGCCAGCTGGATAAAAGCCATGGCCTTGGCGACTTTTGCTTCTTGCTCACTTGTTGCAAGGCGGGCGAGCACCTTGCCCTTTTCGACTCTATCGCCGTGGTCCGCATTGAGTTCGACAAGCGTCGCGCCGACCTCGAAGCCGACCTTGGATACGACGCGCGCCTCGACGGTGCCGAGACCGAAGACGCGAACCACGACATTCGTTTCCGGCGAAGCAACATGCACCGTGATTGGCCTATTGCTTATGATCCAGACAGACGCGGCGATCACCGCAGCTACGCTCAGTACGATGGCCAGCGGCTTGCCCCACTTGCGAAGGCTCGACCTTCCTGACGAAACCGGTTCGATCGATTGGGTGCTCATATGAAATCTCGCGTCGATTGCTGGTCGGTCGTCTGGCGAATTGAGCTGCACTTGGCGGCCGTTTCGTCGCGCGTTGGTCAGTTTGGGGAAGGGGCACGAACAAGCCGCAACGACAGCATGCAACCCCCGCACTTGCAGTAACGGCGATGCCGACGCCTACGCACGGGAGTTAAGCGGCGGGCGCTTTCAGCTTGTGCATATCGATGAGCTTCATGATCGCCTTCTCGTAGTAGGGTTCGCTGATACCTGCCCGCACCTTGTGCAGGAAGTATTTCTCGAACGCGATCTTAGCGAAATGCACCCAGATTCCCTCAGCGGCCCAATTGACGTTACGGGGCGGGATTTGCGGCTTGGCGAGGAACACCACGCCACGATCGCCGAAGTCGGCAAGGCAAAGCGCGTCCAGCGTAGCTTCGCTCGCCGGCTCCTTCCCGGCCAGCAGCGCCGCGATGTTCTGGGTCGCTGCCGTCACCATGCTCTCGATCATATAGCCGGTCTTCGGCACGCCGGTGGGAACTGGCGTCTTCTCGAACGGAGCAATGGCAATCGCGACGCCGATCGAAAAAATATTGGGGAACCTCGGGTTGCGCTGGTGTTTGTCGACGATGACGAATCCGCGCGGATTGACGAGAGCATCGATGCCGCGAAGTGCTGCAATGCCACGGAAGGCCGGCAACATCATCGCGTACTTGAACAGCACCTCATGCTTCTTCTTCTCTGCGCCGTCCTTACCTATCTCCGTCGCGAAAAGCTGACCGGCTTCAACACGTTCGACCTTCGCATTGGTGATCCAGCGAATGCTGCGTTGGCGCAGTTCATGCTCGAGCAGGCCCTTCGTGTCGCCGACGCCTCCGAGCCCGAGATGGCCGACGTAGGGCTCGGCGGTCACAAATGTCATGGGCACACGGTCACGGATTTTACGAGTGCGCAGCTCCTGGTCCATGATCATCGCATACTCGTACGCAGGGCCGTAGCAAGAGGCGCCTTGTACGGCACCAACCACGATAGGCCCTGGATCCTTACAGAAGGCTTCCCAAGCTACATGAGCCTTCGAGGCGTGATCGACGGTACAGATTGAGTGGGTGTGGGCATCTGGCCCCAGACCTGCAACTTCGTCGAAAGCAAGTTCTGGCCCGGTAGCTACGACCAGATAGTCATAATCTACGAACTGGCCGTCAGCCAACGCGAGACGGTTCTCGGCGGGGTGTAGGCGTTTCGCCGACTGCTCGATGAAGTGTACGCCGAACTTGGCCATCAAAGGGGCCAGCTCGACCGTGATGTCCTGCTTGTTGTGCCAGCCCACGCCGATCCACGGGTTGGATGGCGTGAACTGGAAGTACGGCGTGTTGCTGACGAGTGTGATGCGATGAGCACCACCCAGCGCCTCTCGCAATTCGTACGTCATCGAGATGCCGCCGATGCCGGCGCCAAGAACAACGATGTGAGCCAAGGCCGCCTCCACGGTGTCGAGTGAGGCTGCGCCGGATGCCGCCCTCCGACAGGATCGAGCGAGGCAGATTGTCGCCTACCTGCGCTTCACTCGTCCCGACTGTCCTTGATTGGTATCAACGCAAGCGGGGGCAAGTTCCCTATGATGCATCTGCCGCAATCGGGTGGAGGAGCGGCAATTGTCCCAGTCGATCCATCTGATTTGCCTCCATTGCGGTACGGAAAACCGGCTGCCTTCGGAGCGAATCCGCGACAAGCCGACGTGCGGTAGCTGTCACGCGCAGCTGTTTCCACCCAGACCGTCTGAAGTCGATGGTCAAACGCTGGAACGTCATATCGCCAAAGACGGTGTTCCCCTGCTGGTTGATTGCTGGGCCTCCTGGTGCGGGCCGTGCCGCACGATGGCGCCGTAATCCGAAGCTGCCGCAGGAGCGCTGACTCCAATGGTTCGGCTAGCCAAGCTCAATACGGAAGAGGCATCGGAGGCTGCCGCGAAGCTGGGGATTCGGTCGATCCCGACGTTGATCCTGTTCGCGGATGGGCGAGAGGTGGCGCGCACGTCAGGCAGTATGGATGCAAAGGCGATCGTCCGTTGGACTGAGCAGCACCTCCCGTGATGCGGCCTGGCGTGGTAAGCATTGTACAGCAGCGACCGACCGCGCCTAGGGATGCTCGCGACGAGTGCGAAACTCTGCTCAGGAGCGGGAGCAAGCGTTACTGCCGTTGCGGAAAGCGCTGACTGCCCTTCGGATGAGCACCGTGGCTCCAGGAGCTACAATCCCGGCGGCTCGATCCATGTGAGCATTAATGGTTCGTCGCGAGTATGATCTCACCGATAGGCTTCGCCAGAGTGCATGCCGAGACGCTTCAACACGACGGCCAGCGGGCAGAAGCCCGTCAACGAGGACTGAAGTAGGTTCGCGCCCACGAAGGCCGTCAACTACAGCCAGTATGCGTGATGGATCTGCGACAGCAGCAGGCTGACAAGAACCATCATTCCGGCAAACGCCAACACGGCGCGATCGATGTTCATGTCATCGTCTCCTTCTGGGGGCGGCTGCTCGCTTATTTGACGGGCAGTAGAGTTCAACGAGCAGAGCCAGGATCCGCCCGGCGCGTTCGTCGGCGATCGTGTAGTAGATGGTCTGGGCCTCGCGACGCGTCGCAACGATATTGGCTTCGCGCAACTTTGCCAGATGCTGCGACAGCGCGGACTGACTGAGATCAACGACTTTCTCCAAAGCTGAGACAGAGTGCTCTCCCTTGTGCAGGGCGCACAGAACCCGCAAGCGATGTGGGTTCGCCAGCAGCGCCAAGAGGCATGCCGCCTCCTCGCTCTTTGTGGATAGATCTTGAATATTCATATTCACTAAATTAGATATTCCTAATATTAAAGTCAAGCCTGCCCCTGACCTACCAATCGAGATTGGAGCGAGCGATGCGATCGAAGCGAGCCGGTGCGGCGGTCGCGAGCTGCCTTGCCCTACTGGCGGGGTGCTCCGAACAGGCTCCCGAGCGGAAAAAGGCGGCGGCCGCGCCGCCCAACTCCGCCACCATCTTTACGGTCAGCGAGCAGGAGGTCGACGATCTCGAGGCCGTTCTGGCAACCGTTCGCAGCAAGCGGGTCGTCGATGCACGCGCGCGAACACCGGGTACGGTGGCGTCCCTGAAAATCATCGAGGGGGCTCATGTCGAGCCGGGGCAGGTGCTCGGCCTCGTCGCCGATCCAAAGATCGCGCTGCGGATCAGAGCCTCTGATGCCCAAATCATCGCATTCGAATCCCGCCTTTCGACGGCCAAGGCCGAGTTGGAGCGAACCACCGAGCTGCAACGCAAAGGCTTTTCGACGCAAGCCAGACTCGATCGAGCTAAGACGGCCTTCGACGTCGCCACCAACGAGCTGAGTGCGGCCCGCTCCGAGCGAGCCGTGATCGAGAAGCAGGTCGAGGAGGGACAGGTTCTGGCGCCTGCACCCGGGCGCGTCCTGAAAGTCGGCGTGACCGAGGGCAGTGTCGTCATGGCCGGCGAGAGCATCGCAACGATCGCGGCCAATGATTACCTGCTGAGGTTGGAGGTCCCCGGGCGCCATGCGCGTTTCATGAAGAACGGCGATACGATCAAGGTCGGCCGCCGCGGGCTTGGGCCTGAGCAGAAGGACGGCGCCGAGGGCCTTATAGTACTGGTCTATCCGGAGATCCAAGGCGGTCGTGTCGTTGCCGACGCCGAGGTCGGCGACCTCGGGACTATTTCGTCGGCGAGCGCGCACTGGCTTGGATCTCGGCCGGCAAGCGCAAGGCGGTGTAGGTACCTCTCGAATTGACGACCAAGCGTTTCGGCCTCGACTATGTCCGTCTAACAGGAGAGGCAGGACTCACGACAGACGTCGTCGTCCAGCTTGGCCAGGCGGGTGGTCCAAGCGGAACCTCACAGCTCGTCGAGGTGCTTTCCGGCGTCAGACCTGGCGATAAGCTGGTGCGCCCATGAGCAAAGATCCGCAGCTCGGCTTGTCCGGGCATATCACGCGCATGTTCATCGGCTCGCCGCTGACGCCGCTGTTCCTGCTTGCAGCTCTGGCACTCGGCCTCGTGGCCTTATTCGCCCTGCCGCGCGAGGAAGAGCCGCAGATATCGGTGCCGATGGTCGACATCCAGGTCCGCGCAGAAGGGCTGAAAGCGGAAGACGCCGTCAGGCTCGTCACGGAGCCTCTGGAAACCATCGTCAAGGCGATCAACGGCGTCGAGCACGTCTATTCAAACACCGTGGATGATCGCGTGCTGGTGACGGCCCGCTTCCTCGTCGGCACGCGCTCGGACGACGCGATCCTTCGCGTGCATGAGAAGGTCCGCGCCAACATGGATCGTATCCCTGTCGGCATCCCCGAGCCGCTCATCGTCGGTCGCGGCATCGACGACGTGGCGATCGTGACGCTGACACTGGCGCCGAAATCGCAAGCAGCAGAGCGCTATCAGGACAATGCTCTCTATCAGATGGCCGAGAACCTGCAGATCGAGCTCGCCAAGCTGGAGGATGTCGGGCTCACCTATATCGCCGGCGGACGCCCGGACCAGATCCGTGTCGAGCCCGATCCGGAGAAGCTCGCCCTCTACGGCGTGACGCTGCAGCAGCTCATCGCAAAGATTCAGCAGGCCAACCGGTCGTTCCTGGCTGGCCGCATCCGCGAGGGGAACCGCAGTGTCGCGGTGGCCGCGGGCCAGACCTTGTCCGGCATTCCTGACATCGGGCTGCTGCTCATCGGCACGCGTGACGGCAGGCCGGTATATGTCCGCGACGTTGCCGGCATCGTCGTGGGCGCAAAGCCGCTGGAGCGGCTGTCGTGGCATTTCCGCAAATTGGCTGATGGCTCGCTGGAGCGCGTGCCTGCTGTGACGATTGCCATCGCCAAGCGGGCGGGCGCCAACGCCGTCGTGATAGGCGAACGCATCATGGAGCGGGTGGCCGAGCTGCAGGGCCGCCTCATGCCAGCCGATGTCGAGGTCATCGTCACCCGCAACTACGGCGAGACCGCCAACGAGAAGGCCAACGAGCTACTGTTCCATCTCGGTCTGGCGACGCTGTCGATCGTGCTTCTGGTGGGCTTCGTCATCGGTTGGCGCGAAGGCCTCGTGGTCCTGATCGTAATCCCCGTCACGATCCTGCTCACGTTGTTCGCGTCCTGGATCATGGGCTACACGATCAACCGCGTGAGCCTGTTCGCATTGATCTTCTCGATCGGCATTCTCGTCGATGATGCCATCGTGGTGATCGAGAATATCGCGCGGCACTGGGCCATGGGTGACGGTCGGAGCCGCAGCCGCGCTGCGATCGAGGCAGTCGCCGAGGTCGGCAATCCGACCATCGTCGCGACGCTCACCGTGGTTGCCGCGCTGCTGCCGATGCTGTTCGTGTCCGGACTGATGGGGCCTTACATGAGCCCCATTCCCGCCAACGCATCTTCGGCAATGATCCTGTCGTTTTTCGTCGCCGTGATCGTGACGCCGTGGCTGATGCTTCGGATCAGTGGCGGCGCAAACGGTGAGGCTGCCGCTCACAGCCAGGACGGCGGCTGGCTTGGCCGCGCCTATGCCGCAGCGGCGCGGCCAATCCTGGCATCGCGCTCGAGATCCTGGCAGTTCCTTGGACTGGTCGGGGCGGCTACGCTGCTGTCCCTGGTTCTCCTGCCGTTGAAGTGGGTGACGGTGAAGCTGCTGCCGTTCGACAACAAGTCGGAGCTGCAGGTTGTCGTCGACTTGCCGCGCGGCTCGTCGCTCGAGGAAACTGATCGGATCCTGCAGCAGGCCGCCGCACGCCTGTCCGACTTGAAGGAGCTGGCGTCGATCCAGTCGTACGCAGGCACCTCGGCACCATTCAATTTCAAGGGTCTCGTACGGCATGCCTATCTGCGGGCAGATCCCGAGCAGGGCGATCTGCAAATCAATCTCAGCCCGAAATCCGAGCGCGCACGATCGAGCCACGAGATCGCCCTCGACGTACGCAAACGGCTTGGCGGTCTGACCAAGCCCGAGCGCACGTCGATCAAGGTCGTCGAAGTCCCGCCTGGACCGCCGGTGCTCTCGACGCTGCTCGCGGAGATCTACGGGCCGGACCCGGAGACCCGGCGTGCCGTCGCAACCCAAGTGCGCGCCATCTTCCGCTCCGTCCCCTTCATCGTCGATGATGACGACAGCTTCGGCGTACAGGCTCCGCGAAGGCGCATGTCGATCGACCAGGACAACCTCGAGTTTTACAAGGTCGACGAGCGCAAC
>CAMDMH010000074.1 GCA_945901835.1 Devosia equisanguinis
GCCACCAGCACCGGGGTTCATACACCGCGGCCAGTTGGCCGCGCGAAGTGCGAAGCTTGCGCAATTTTCGGCCTGCACCGTCTCGCGGACCCTACCCGGAACCCAATTCCCGCAACAACAACGCTCATCGCGAAGTCACCGATCCAGGTAAGAAGTCCGGGAACCAGCGTTTGTTGCCTCGTTCGACGTATTCCACCAGATTGGCGTGCTTTTCAAACGCGCGACGAACCGGGCCTTCGAAGTGCGGGCAGATGGCGCTCGCCACGAATGCATAGGCCGTCGCATCGGCGCCACACGGCTCCTCGCCGAACAGCCAGGGCTTGTCGCCCAGGCATTGCGAAACGGCAAGAGCTGCGCGGGCTGCAAGCCCGGTACGCTCCTCCGGGGTGTAACGGCCGATGCCGTGGCTTTGCAGGGTTTTGCCGACCTGCCGGCCGACCATCCCCGTTACCAGCGGCCGAATCAGCGCGGGCACCGGGTCGAAGAACTTGCGCGGTCCCTTGGCGAAGTTGACGGGATCGAGCCATCGCTCCATCACTACCAGCCAATACACGTGGTCTTCCAGCATCCTCTCGAGCGCCCAGGCCGCTCCCTTCTGCGGGTCCGTCAAGCCCTTCTCGAAATCGATGCCGCGCGTGGCCTCGAGATGGAAGCGGATCAGGTTGCTGTCCGGCACGATGCGGCCGCTGTCGTCGATCCAGGGGATCTTGCCGCGAGGACCTTTGCGCGGATCGGCGCGGCGCTTCTCGTATGCCTCACCTACCAGCTTGAGCAATACCTCGGTCTTGACGACGAATTGGCTGGGATCGGGAAGCCCGAAAGCCGGGCCGAAGCCGTAGAGCGTGATCATGAAGGTCCGCCTTCCCGTTGTACTCAGGTGATTGCCATTGCTGCGTGTGCGGCCGCCGCCCGTGGCTGCAGAAGGGTCGACGTCCGCGGGACTTGACCCCGCCCCCTGTCCGGCCTTTTGTGCCGGACAGATCTCGATCGCCAGACGATCGGCCCGACTTCATCCAAGGCGAACAGCATAATGCGGATCCTCTTCCTCGGCGACATCGTGGGCCGGGCCGGTCGAAAAGCCGTGCTCGACGTGCTGCCATCGCTGAGACGGCGCTACAAGCTCGACTTCCTGATCATCAACGCCGAGAACTCCGCGGGCGGATTCGGGATCACCGAAACCATCATGGAGGAGTTGGTCGACGCGGGCGCCGACGCAGTGACGCTCGGAAATCACGCCTTCGACCAGAAGGACGCTCTCGTGTTCATCGAGCGGCAGCCGCGGCTGATCCGTCCGCTCAACTTGCCCAAGGGAACGCCGGGGCGCGGCGCCGGCCTGTTCCAGGCGCGAAACGGCGCCGAAGTGCTCGTCATCAACGCGCTCGGACGCGTGTTCATGAGCGAGATGGATTGCCCGTTCCGCGCGATCGACAACGAGGTGACGGCCTGCAAGCTCGGCCGCGACGCCGACGCGATCTTCGTCGACATGCATGCCGAGGCGACCAGCGAAAAGCAGTCGATGGCTTTCTTCCTCGACGGCCGCGTGACCGCGGTGGTGGGAACGCACACGCATGCGCCGACTTCGGACGAGCGCGTGCTGCCAGGGGGCACCGCCTACATGTCGGATGTCGGCATGTGCGGGGACTACCATTCGGTGCTGGGTATGGATCCGAGCGAGCCGGTCAGCCGGTTCGTCACCCGCATTCATCGGGAACGCTTCGAGCCGGCCGTGGGCCAGGCAACCGTGTGCGGCGTCGCGATCGAGACCGACGACAAGACCGGCCGCGCCCTCAAGGTCGGCGGCCTGCGGCTCGGTGGTGTTTTGACATCGGCCGAGCCGCAGTTCTGGGTCGAAGGGGAAACTTCGTAGGCCATTACGACAGTATCTACAGCGTACGGGCGTATGGCATGTGTGCGGAGGGCGGCCTGCAACAGGTTGTAGCAACCGGCTGTGCAAGCGTCCTAGGCTGTGCACGAGGTGATGAGCCCTCGTGCGGCGTTTCCGCGGCGGGGGCAGGCCGCGCGGCGTACTTTCGTACCATCGGAAATGACCATGTAGGGGCATGATTCGTCAACGCTCGAAGGGGGGCCTGGACCCGATTGGCGAAGACCGTGTCCGGGGGCTCCCGGCAGTCCGCCCGAAGCGTCGCCGATCCATCACACGCCCTCTCCATTCGATGAGTTGCACCCCCCTTCCGAAGACTTTCTTCAGCCTTCGATCGGCAACGGTCCACCGGCTCCAATCACTCTTGCATTCGGGAAGGCGGCAGAGCATTGTCCCGGCCGTTGCCGCCTCGCCCGTCAGCGTCAGAGGAGCTGCCGACGACTGCGACGTTCCGGGTGCACCCGAGAGCGGATACGAGATATCAGCCCATACCGCGGGGCGCATGCGCAACGATCGTTTTCGCGTGTCGACCGGCGACAAGGTCCAGGTCGAGATGACGCCGCATGACCTCACAGAAGACCGGAATACTGACTGCCCTGAGTAACGTTGCAGCTCCCCAGCGGCAGTCCCTGCGGCGTACCCTCGCGCGGGAAACCTCCAAGCAGGCGGGAATCCGGCCAAAGCTGGTGCTCGCCTCCGCTTCTCCCCGCCGGCTGACCCTGCTCGCCCAGGCCGGCATCGATCCCGATGCACTGCGTCCGGCCTCGATCGACGAGACGCCGCGAAAGGGCGAGATGCCCCGTACGCTGGTCAACCGCCTGTCGCGGGCGAAGGCCGAGGCCGCGCGCGACCAGCTCTCGAACGACCGGGAGGTCGCGGATGCCTATGTGCTCGCAGCCGACACCGTGGTCGCTGTCGGCCGGCGTATCCTGACGAAGCCCAAACTCGTCGAAGAAGCCGTCGCCTGCCTGCAGCTTCTGTCGGGGCGTTCGCATCGCGTTCTGACCGGCGTCTGCCTGATCACGCCGGACGACCAGGTGAAGACCAAGATCGTGGAGACGCGGGTGCGCTTCAAGCGGCTCTCCGCGGACGAGATCGACGCCTACATCGCCTCGCGCGAATGGCGCGATAAGGCCGGTGGGTACGCGATCCAGGGCCTCGCCGGGTGCTTCGCGCAGAAGATCGTCGGCTCATACACCTCGATCGTGGGGCTGCCGCTGACGGAGGTCGTGGGCATGCTCGCAGCGGAAGGGTTCCCGCTGCATTTCAACTGGATAAAGTCGGCCGATCTCGAGCCGCTCTAGAGACCCTCTCGGCGCGCCACGCAGCGACGGGACGGGATGACATCGTGGAGGCTCATCTCTCCGCAGACAGCATCGTGTGAGACATCATGGCATCGAGCAAGCCACAAGGGGACGCCCCCAAAGCAGCGCCAAGCCCCGGCGGGAAATGCCCGATCTGCACCGCGCCCTCCGAACTATCGTACCGGCCGTTCTGCTCGCGGCGCTGCGCCGACGTCGACCTGTCGCGCTGGTTGCGCGGCGGCTACGCCATCGCCGGGCGCGCCGACGTCGACGAGGACGGGGACGATAGCATCGCCGCTTCCGCCACACACCAGCGGCCGCACGAGGACGACGAAGAAGAGGGCCGCGGGTAATCGAGCCGCTTTCGCGTGTGCGGCATGCATGAAGCTCCGATGAACGCGCGCCTCAGGCGTGGTTAAGTCCGGCATCGCTATACCTGCCCTTACGCGGTCGAGATCGTCGGCCACGGGAGGCGGAAATGAGCGAGTTCATACGTAGCGTCGGTCTTCTCGTATTCGGGTTCAGCGTCACCGCGGCCGGTATCCTGGTGATCTTTTATTGATGTGGATGGGAGTCCTTTCGGGGGCGCCAGTACTTATGTACGACTCGAAGTGAGACTATTTCTCCGGGCATCGATTCACCGGAGATTCGAAATGCTGGATACTATCGGATCGGATTCCGCGAGCACTGAGGCTCCCAGTTTCATCGAGGGCGCGATAACGGTCGGTTCGTTGCTCGCCGAGGCCGATGTCTTCCGGATCCCGAGCTTCTATCAGCGCGACCTCTCGTGGAGTGCCGCACAGGCCGAAGACTTGTGGCACGATCTTTCAAAGGCATTGGGGGCGCCCGACGAACCGCCCGTGCCGCAGTTGCTCGGACAAATCGTGCTGGCGCACATCCCGGCCGACTCCGGTGGACCGGCACGGCTGACGGTCGATATCGTCGATGGTCAACAGCGGCTGACGACGCTGGCGACCCTGCTGTGCTGCCTGCGCGACCGGATTGAGGACGTCCATCTCGGCCAGCGCATCGGAAGCCTCGTGCTGGCAGGTCAGCGTCAGGCCGACGCCGTCGAGGGCCGGATCGCGCTGCGCACGGGTTTGGCCGACTTCTATCGATCGTGCGTGCTGCAGCCGGGCGCGACACGCGTGCAGGTCGAAACAGTCGACCTGAAACCCGATCAGCGCAATCTCGCGGAAATCCGCCAAGCATTCATCGACCTTCTCGACGTCGGTCCGATGGCGACCGAATTACGCCGCCGGAACCTCGCGCTGCTGGTGCTCGACCACTGCCATGTCGCGCGCGTGCTGATGCGTGATGCGCGCGCGGCCGCTGAGACCTTCATCCGCATCAACGCGCGCGGCAAGTCGCTGCTGCGGACCGACCGGCTCAAGGCGCATCTGGTGTCCAAGGCGGCGCTGGCCGATCAGGAGGCGCTGGCTGCGCGTTGGGACGCCGTCAAGGATCTGCTCGATACCGATTTCGACGGCGAGGCCGAGAACCGAAAATATCTGACGAGCTTCCTGCACGACATCCACGGCAATGGCGGCCGCATCGAGACGACATTGCGGGGGCTGATCGACACGCATGGCGCGGAGAAATTCCTCAGCGACATTCTCGAACCGACCGCGAAGGCCTATCACAACATCCTGCACAAGAGCTTCGACAGCGGAAAGCTGGGGCAGGAGATCAATGCCTGCCTGCGCTATCTCAACTGGCTGCCGCGCAAGAGCTGGATCGCGCCTGCGCTCAAAGTGATGGCCTCGCATCGCAGAGAGCCGCCCAAGGTTCTCGAGTTCCTCAAGGCGCTGGATCGCTACGCCTACGGTCTCGCAATACTCGCCGAGGCCCCCAAGAGTGACGAGCGTCGCTACAGCGACATCATCATCAGGCTCGAAGGTGCAAAGGATTCGCCGGCGAGCGTGCTGAGGTTCGACGACACGGAATTGAAGAACATCGGCAATCGCCTCCACTTCTCGCTCGGCCACGACAACATCAGGTTGGCCAAGGTCGTCCTCGTGCGCGCGCATATTCACGCAACCCTGCTCAAGGAGAAGAAGTCGCGGCAGGCGGGCGTCATTCTCGCCGGCGAGGAGATGCAGTCCGCGCACAGCTCGGTGGAGCATTTGCTGCCGGAGAGCGCTGCTCCTGACAGCAATTGGGGGAAGCTGTTCACCGGCGAGGTCGACGCTCACTGGAGGATGATCGGAAACCTGTTCGTCGTGCCGGACGATCTGAAGGCGCTGCTCGGCGACAATTCCTGGCAGGACAAGAAGGCGCTGCTCGCGCAGCACATCGCAGACGAGGGCGTCATCCTGCCGTTCGCCGACATGCTGCCGATTGGTTGGGGCAACTGGAACAAGGGCTCCCTGATCGCGCGCCAGAAGAAGCTCTCGAAATGCTTCAAGGAGATGTGGGGCTTCCCGGGGGAGTAACGTGCTTTGCACGTAGGTCGGGTCAAGCGAAGCGCGACCCAACATTCACGGCAAGGCGGGAAATGTTGGGTCGCGGCCGGTGGCCCATCCGCGCTAACATAGAAGTTTCTGCGTTCCCGGAAGCCGAGTGAAGCGAGGCTATCCGGGACCTTCACACTTCTGAAATGTGCAAAGACCACGGCTCTTCACGTTCCGACCTCGCGGTCGGAACGTGAAGAGCCGGGGACGCAAGGAGAGGATTTTGCTTACCGTCCGGCTATGTTAGCGCGAATGGGCCGGTGGCCTTGGCCCAACCTACGGCGCCGCAGGGGTTCCCCGAGATCTATCAAGCGGAAGGCGCGCTACGCCACGTCCATCAGGATTTCCGCGAGCCGCTGGGGGGCGTCGACCATGATATCGTGGCCGGCTTCGGCGGCTTGGAACTCGAAGGTTTTCCAGCCCGCCGCTTTGCACTTGGCGAGTGCGGCATCGAAGTTGGGCTGAGGGTAGGCCGCGGCACGGATGTAGGTCTTCTTCGCAACGCGATCGCGTGCCCCCGTCAGCTTGACCTCCGATGTCGCAAGACCGGTCGGCTGCGGCGTCATCTTGGCCTGCACCCACGCGATGTTCTTGGGGTCCAGAATGCGGAAGGCCTCCGCCTTCGGCACGGGGCGCCCGGCCTCGCCCTTGGCGATCGCCTCCTTCAACTGCGTCTGAAATTGCGCCGACGTGAGGTCCATTCCCTTCTGACCGTTCTCGGGCAGGAATGCATCGAGGTAGAAGATGGAGGAGACCTTTCCTTCGAGCTTCTCGATCGCTCCGGAGATCGGCCAACCGCCGTAGGAGTGGCCGACGAGAACAGCATTCTCGATGTCCTCCCACTTGAACAGATTGACGATGTCGTCGATGTGCGTTTCCAGCTTGATCGACGTGGACAGCAGATGAGAGCGGTCGGCGAGGCCGGTGAGCGAAGGCGCGTAGACCTTGTGGCCCTTGGCGCGCAGGATGTCGGCCGTGGGGCCGTAGCACCAGCCGCCGTGCCATGCGCCGTGGATCAGAACGAACGTGCGGCCTTTCGATTGAGCCATCGCGCCGCGCGTTCCAGCCGTCGCCAGGGTGGCTAAGCCCGCGCCGGCTGCTGCCGCCTTCAGTGCCATACGGCGTGACAGAGCGGCCGGCTGCTTGGCGCCGTCGTGCTTCTTCGTCATGGACATCTCTCCCAGAGCGTTTCGTTGGTGGCGCAGCATAGGGTGGCGCGCACGAGATTGCCATGAGAGTAGAGCGATCGACTTCGCGCGCTCGTCCGGCCCTCGTTGGTTCGCCCGCAGTCGCAGTATGGACCAACTTCCCCACAAGGGGGGGAGAAGAAACGTCAACTCGATCACTCCGCCGCTTGCGAGCGCGTCTCGTAGCGGCTGCGGGGGACCTTCAGGCCCAGAGTTTCGCGCAGGGTCTTACCCTCATACTTCTTGCGGAACAGGCCGCGGCGCTGAAGCTCCGGCACTGCGAGGTTTACGAAGTCGTTCAGGCCGTCGGGGAATGTCGGACAAAGGATGTTGAAACCGTCGCAGCCCTTCGCTTCGAACCATTCCTGCATGCCGTCGGCGACATCGGCGGGCGTGCCCATAAGCGAGTGATGCCCGCGCGCGGCGGCGAAGTGCTCGTAGAGCTGGCGCAGCGTCAGCTTCTCGCGGCGCGCCAGATCGATCATCATGTCCGATCGCGTGCCGATGGTAGCGTTCGGCGGCAGCTCGGGTAGCTGCTCGTCGACGGGGTGATTCGTGAGATCGAAGCCGATGCGGCGCGACAGAAGGCCGAGGCCGACCTGCGGATGGATCAGCGCCTGCAGTTCGTCGTGCTTGTCCTGCGCTTCCTGGCGGGTTGGGGCGACCGTGACGGACAGGCCCGGCAGGATCTTGAGGTCGTCGTGGCTGCGGCCGTACTTTGCCAAGCGGCCCTTCACGTCGTTGTAGAATGCCTGCGAGTTCGCTAGCTGGTTGCTCGCGGCAAAGATCACCTCGGCGGTTTCGGCCGCCAACTCCTTGCCGTCCTCCGAAGCGCCGGCCTGAACGATGACGGGCTGGCCCTGCGGTGAGCGCGGCACGTTGAGGGGGCCGCGCACCTGGAAATGGGTGCCCTTGTGATCGAGCGCGTGCATCTTGTTCCACTCGAAGAACACGCCGGACTCGCGATCGCGCGTGAACGCGTCCGCGTCCCAGCTGTCCCACAGCGCCTTGACGACCTGCACGAACTCCTTGGCGCGTTTGTAGCGCTCGACCTTTGGCAGATGGGCGAGCTGGCTGAAGTTGAGCGCCTCCGTCTCGTTGCCCGACGTGACGACGTTCCAGCCGCCGCGCCCCCCCGAGACGAGATCGAGCGAGGCGAAGCGGCGGGCGATCGAGAAGGGCTGGTCGAACGACGTGCTCGCGGTGCAGACGAGGCCGATATTCTTCGTGTGGGCGGACAGGACGGATAACATCGTGAACGGCTCGATCCAGGCGACGTAGTGCTGGCGGTTCATGCCTTCGCCTTCGGCGGTCCAGGCCGAGTTCGTGTCGGCGGAGAACAGCATGTCGAGGCAGCCGCGCTCGGCCGTCTTCGCCATCTCGATGTAGCGTTCTAGATTTGAGCCAGCATCGGCATGCGTGGTGGGGTAGCGCCACGACGCGATGTGGTGGCCGCACGGGCGGACGAACAGCCCCAAATTCATCTGTCGCGGGGGTTGGGCCATGGGATTGCTCCGTCGCATGCGTCGTGGTGGAGTTCGGCGCGATGGTCGGTCAGGCCAGCTTCTGCGTCAATGCCAAGACTGTGTTCTCTCGCTTGGCCCTGCTTCCGGACAGCAAGCTTTCCGCGATTTGACCCCGTGGGACCACCGTGGCACTTCTTCGCCTCAGTCCGGAGGACAGCGCGATGACAATGCCGACATTTGCCGACGCCTTGGAAAGCCGCGCGCGGGACGTGCTCGACAGTTGTACGGCCTGCGGCAAGTGCTTCGATGTCTGCCCGATGACCGGGCCGGCGGGGCTCGACGGCAACGACTCGAGCGCTGTGACAAGTGCGGTTCGCGCATTGATCGCGGGCGAGATGGGCTCGGAGGCGGCCGCGAGGTGGGCATCGGTTTGCTCGGGCAGCGGCTTCTGCATTCCGGCGTGTCCCGAGAGCGTCAATCCGCGTTTCATGCTGACGCTGGCGCGGCTCGCTGTGGCCAAGAAAAAGACCGCGGACGAGCAGCGCAACACCGGGGCCGTGGCGTTCCGGAAGATGAGCAAGTCGGTGCGGGTGCTGTCACGGCTGCAGATGCCAGCGGAAGTGCTCGCGCGGTTCGGCGACGATGCGATCGACGAGGAACAAGCTGATGTCGTGTTCTACACGGGCTGCAACCTGCGCCGCACGCCGCACATCGGGCTGCTGTGCTTCGACATCATGGACCGCTTGGGCATCCGCTACAAAGTGATGGGCGGCCCGCAGATGTGCTGCGGCATCATCCAACTGCGTTCGGCCGATCTCACGGTTTCGGAGAACGTATCTTATCGCACCTCGGACCGGTTCGCGGCGGCGCGACCGCAGCACGTTCTTGCGTGGTGCCCGACGTGCCACATCCAGTTCAGCGAGGTGGTGCTGCCGGGGCGGCGTGCGGCGGAGCCGGAGAAGTTCGGATTCGAGATGGCGCCGTTCGTAGTGTTCCTCGCCGAGCGGCTGGAGCAATTGCGGCCCCATCTGAAGTTGCGCGTGGAGAAGCGCGTGGCGCTGCACGAGCATCCGGGCGTCGCGGGCGTGACGGAGAGTGCGGAGAAGCTGTTGCGTGCGGTGCCGGGTCTCGAACTCGTCGACGCGCAGCAGCCGAGCGTCGGCTACATGTGCAACCAGCTCAATTCGCTGCCGGCCTACAAGCGCGACCTGCACCGCGAAGTGCTGGAAGCGGCGGCCGCGCTGAAGGTCGATGCGCTGGCCGGCGTCTATCACGTGTGCCATCGCGAGCTGTGCAGCCACGAGCGCGACTGGCCGTTCGAGGTCGTGAACTTCCTCGAGCTGATCGGGGCCAGCATGGGA
>CAMDMH010000075.1 GCA_945901835.1 Devosia equisanguinis
GTTCGGTCTGAAGACGCGCATCGGCAGCCAGGTGCGATTCGATCTTGCGGATCGCATGCAGCACGGTGGTGTGATCGCGCCCACCGAAGCGGCGACCGATCTCGGGCAACGACCGGGAGGTCAGCTGCTTGGCGAGATACATGCCAATCTGTCGCGGCCACACCACGGAGCGGTGGCGGCGCTCGGACAGCAGATCGGTCTTCGGAACACCTTTGTGTCGCGAATTGACCTTCAGGATCTCGTCGATCCTGATCCGGCGAGGCTCCTGGCCGTGGATCAAGTCGCGAATTGCCTGCTCGGCAACCTCGAGCGTGATCGGTTGGCGCATGTACTGCCACGTGGCGTGAAGGCGCGTGACGACACCTTCCAGCTCACGTCCGCTCTCGGTGATCTGACCCGACAGCTTCACCAGCACATCGCGCGCGATCTCGAACGAGGGGTCGAGCTGACGCTTCTCCTGCATGCGCTTCTCGAGCACCTTCAGACGCAGCTCCGAATCGAGAGCACCGATCTCGGCAACGAGACCGCGCTGCAGACGCGAGCGCATCCGGTCGTTGAGGCGAACCATCTGGCTCGGCGGACGAGCTGAAGCCACAACGACCTGACGGCCGCCGTCGAGCAGCGAATTGATCACGTGATCGAACTCCTGCTCGGTCTGGGTTCCGTGCAGGAACTCGAGATCGTCGATCAGCAGGATGTCGATCGAACGGAACTTGTCCTTGAACGCCAGCGGATCGGACGAACGCAGAGCCTCGACGAACTGATAGCGGAAGCGCTCGGCCGTCAGATAGAGCACCTGCGCGGCGGGAGCGCGACGCTGTACTTCCCACGCGATGGCATGGAGAAGGTGCGTCTTGCCGAGACCAACCTGAGCATGAATGAAGAGCGGGTTGATGCTCGACGTCGAGCCCGCGCGAACGGTCTCGGCGACCTGGGTCGCCCCGGCATGGGCCATCCGGTTGGAAGCACCCACGACGAAGCTGTCCAGGGTATAGCGCGGATCGAGCGGCGAGCCTTCAAAGCCACCGACAAAGGTGCGGCCGAGCTGCGGCCCCGATGCACGCACCGGGCTCTGTTGGCGCGGCCCGGGCACCATCGGCGCAACGGCCGGCGACACCTCGGCGCGCTGCTCCCGCTGCACCTGCTCCATGACCGGACGAGCGGCGATCGTTCCTGCGGGCTGGCGCAGAACGACGTCGATGGACTTCACGCCATCGAATTCGGCCGCACAGCGCTTGAGGAGCGTGTCTACATAGTGTGACTGCACCCAGTTGCGCAGGAACTTGGTCGGAAACGTGAGCCGAAGCACTTCACCGTCGAAGCTGTCGAACTCCATCGAGTTGAACCAGCTCGAATAGACCTCGTCGCCCAGCTGCCGCCGCAGCAGAGCACGAGCCTTCGCTCCACGGCCGCAGATGCCGCGATCGTCCGAAGCGACGAGCTTATCGTGCCCCGGCACGGTCAAGGCATCCCTGTTGCCGGGCTTGTCGGCGGGATCACTGTCACCGGGCATCCCCGGCAGCATGCTGTCTCCCCCGACAGCGCCGGATTCGAAGCGCGATGACGCCTCACCGAAACCATCGCCGCGCGATTGTCGAACTACCGTATTTGCATTGTTGGCCATGATGTCCCCGCATCGATGGTTGAAACACTAAATCCTGCTCGGCGCCCAGCCGCATCCTGGGCGCAAGCAAAACTCCGGATACACTCTTTCAGGTCTTCAGCTCTGTGCCCAAGGAAGTCCTGCGGCTTTCCAGCCCCCCGATCCGCCTCGATGGCGCCGCGGATCAAGGGGGCCTTCGAACCCATCCGCGACATTCCGACAGCGTGAATAGCCGTTCGCTGTCATCGCCCGGGCGGCAGACATGCTGCGGCCGCCCGATCTGCATATGAAGAAAATCTCGTCGTCCCTGCCGACCGACGCCGCTTCGAGCGCGCTCATCAGCTTGTCGGCGAACTGAGGGTCGACCTGACCCGCAGGAAACGTCTGCCACTCGACGAGATGCAGTTGCTTACCGATGGGAGTGAGGTCGGGTACGCCGACGAAACTCCACTCAGCCTTGGTGCGGACATCGACCAGCACCGCCTTGGGATCAGATTTCAATCTGTCCCAAACTCTTTCAACCGAGACATCGTCGAGCACGACGCTGCCACCGGCCCCCACTGTAGACAAACCCATGGTACCTCCCCATGCATGCCCTAAACCGGCGAACCGCCATTCACCGTTGGCTTACTGAAGCAAACGCCAAGTACAACGCACACTAAACCTGCCAGAACAAACACACGCTTCAGTAGATTTACAATCTAGCCACAGCCGAAACCCGCGAGAGCTGCTTTTGTTTACCCGCAGCAGCCCAACGCGAAACGAACCAATACTGCCAAATTACTCGCTCTGGGCGATACCGATCTGGCAGTCACGCTGGCGATGATCAATTCTTAACCTTGCTTTAACCATGCAGGGCTTTGTCGGTCAAGGTTCGATGGTTACCCAGGGCAGGGCCGGACGCGAAGCATCCCTGTGTGCAAAAAATAGCCTCCGGACGAGGCGATCGGGGGGAAACCTGCTGAATCTGTGGATGAATCCCTGGGGGAAATTGAGCCGGACAGCCTACCGAAGCGATGACAAGGTGAGCGATGTTTTGTCTTGTCCGCCTTCCCTGGGCTGCGGCCAGGTAACCGCTAAAACAGATCAGGAACGATCCCGAAAGTACCTGCAGAGTCAAGCTCCGTGACGGACCAGACCCAGCTCGCGGGATCACTGCGGAGAGGGGGCCGCGAAGCAGTTTTGTTGCTGATGTGTCACAATCCAGGAAAAGCGCACCGGAGTGTCCGCAGGTGGGACAGGTGGCAAAAGAAAAGCCCTGTCCCGGGCTGGGATCAGGGCTTCTCTTCGAAAAGAATTGAGAATCGGTGCGGGAGCCGCATAGGGCCGGCAGCAGGCCGACCGGCAGCACCACGTCACGCCATCGCGTTGACGCGCTTGGTGAGCCGAGAAACCTTGCGGCTGGCGGTGCGCTTGTGAACCACGCCCTTCTGGCTCGTGCGAGCGAGCACGGGCTCCGCACCCTTCAGTGCAGCCAGGGCGATGTTCTTGTCGCCCGCGGCGATCGCCTCTTCGACCTTGCGGATCTCGGTCTTCATGCGCGTCCCGCGGGCCTTGTTGACTTCGGTGCGCTTCTCGATCTTGCGCGTGGCCTTTTGGGCTGAGGTTGTATTTGCCATTCTGATCTCACATTGGGTGACGGTTGCGGTGGTACGTAGCTTGCTTCATCAGGCCTGCCAGTGCGTACCGGCAATCTGGTGAATTTTCAGGGCTGCAAAGGCACGCCGCGCTTGTCTTCTCCGCCTCGAGTACTTCAGGGTGGAGAAATGGGAGCGCGAGCAGGGTGCCGAAGCACAAGAGATCCAACCACCCGGGACCTGGAGCCTCAATCGACCGGACGGATTTGCTTTCGCGACCCACCGCTCGGATAAAGATGCTCTAGATTCATAGGTCTAGAGCAGTTTTAGCCGATCCTTCGATCGCCCAAGGCGATCACGTATGATCGAATACTGCTCTAGGCCACGGACGGCAAACATGGGCGGTGTATATCGCTCAGGCAAATTCGGGTCAACGCGTTGCAACATCGGCGCGTTTGGTCGCTGACGGCGGAGAACGAGGAAAATGTCGAAAAACTTCCACGAGCGGTACGATCGTCCGGAATTGCCGCTCCCGCCCGACAGGTCGACCGGACTGGTGTTCACAGCCATCACTCTGATCGTCGCCTACGTGTGGCGGAACGACCAGACCGTGATGACGGTCGCTTTGGCGCTTGCGGGCATCCTCGGCGTCGTCAGCCTCGTCGTGCCGATCGCCATCAGGCCCCTCAACATCGTCTGGATGCAGTTCGCCCTGCTTCTCAGCAAGGTCATGAACCCGATCGTGATGATGGTTCTCTTCCTCATCGCCATCGTCCCGGCCGGCCTCCTGATGCAATTGGTGCGCGACCCCCTGCGCCGCCGCCGCCCCACAGGCGACACCTACTGGATCAGCCACGAAAAGCTCGAGAACAGCAGCATGAAGAACCAGTTCTGATACCGTGCCAGTTCGCGGTGTCGCCCAACTGACGATGCCAGACGAGCCCATCTTTCCGTCTGGCGGTATGAGACGACGGAACTGGCACGCCATTTGATCGCGTCATCCTTTGATTGTATCGAAACGCATCAACCTCTCTGCGGCTTCTACCGCTTGAGCGGTGGCGAGCTTGAACCCACATCCCAAGAGGCAAGGACATGCTGTCGCTGCTGAAAGAACTCGTCGCCTACATGAACGCGAGGCGGAAGTGGTGGCTGCTCCCGGTCATCACGATCCTATTGATCGTCGGCGGACTGCTGGTTCTGGCGCAGGGCTCGGCCGTGGCGCCCTTCATCTACACCGTTTTCTGATTTCTGAAGGCGCGCTCCACGGCGCCTGAGCCGACTTTCCCAATTGCGATGCCACAGGTCAGGCCGGCGGCATCGCGTTCTGCACACGTCGTTACTTCGCGGCACGGAACAAGCTCATGCGCATTCTCGGCATATCCGCCTTCTACCACGACAGCGCCGCAGCCCTGCTTGTCGAGGGCCGGCCGGTCGCTGCGGCACAGGAAGAGCGGTTCACCCGCAAGAAGCACGATCCGGCCTTCCCCGAGCATGCCATCCGCTATTGCCTCGCCGAAGGCGGCATGACGTTCGACGATCTCGACCATGTCGTGTTCTTCGAAAAACCACTGCTGAAGTTCGAGCGGCTACTCGAGACCTATCTCGCCAATGCGCCGCGCGGCTACCAGTCGTTCAAGATGGCACTGCCGGTCTGGCTCAAGGAGAAGCTGTTCCAGAAGCCCGGCATGCTGAAGGAACTCGCGCAGTTCTCAGCCTCCGGCAAGGGTATCGAGGACAAACTTCTGTTCGCCGAGCACCACCAGAGCCACGCGGCGTCTGCGTTCTTTCCTTCGCCGTTCGACGAAGCCGTCGTCCTCACTATGGATGGCGTCGGCGAGTGGGCCACCACATCCGTCGCCATCGGACGCGGCTCGAGGCTCGAAACGGTCAAAGAGATCCACTGGCCGCACTCGCTCGGCCTGCTCTACTCCGCGTTCACCTATTACACCGGATTCCGCGTGAACTCGGGCGAGTACAAGGTGATGGGCCTCGCACCCTACGGCGAGCCGAAATACAAGCAGCTCATTCTCGACAATCTCATCGACGTGAAGCCCGACGGCAGCTTCTGGCTCGACCAGAGCTACTTCGACTACGCCACCGGCCTCACGATGACGTCAAAAAAGTTCGACCGGCTGTTCGGCGCGCCGCCGCGCAAGGCTGAAAGTCCGCTGACGCAGCGCGACATGGATCTCGCCGCGTCCGTTCAGGCGGTCACCGAAGAGGTCATGCTGCGGATGGTGCGCGATCTCGCGCAGTCGACCGGCATCAAGAACCTCTGCATGGCCGGCGGCGTCGCGCTCAACTGCGTCGCCAACGGGAAGATCCTGCGCGATGGCGCGTTCGAGCGCATCTGGGTGCAGCCGGCCGCCGGCGATGCGGGCGGCGCTCTCGGCGCTGCCTACGCGGCACATGCGATGCACGCCAAGCAGCCGCGCTATCTCAACGGCGCCATGGACGGCATGAAGGGCTCGTATCTCGGCCCGCAGTTCGACCAGGCCGACATCGAAAAGCGACTCACGGCTGCGGGCGCGCGCTTCACGTCGCACTCGGAAGCCGACATGGTCGAGCGCACCGTCGATGCGCTCGAAGCCGGCCACGCCATCGGCTGGTTCCAGGGACGCATGGAGTTCGGACCGCGCGCGCTCGGCGCCCGCTCGATCATCGGCGACCCGCGCAATCCAGAAATGCAGAAGAACCTCAACCTCAAGATCAAGTATCGCGAGAGCTTCCGGCCGTTCGCGCCCTCCGTGCTCGCCGAAGACGTCGGCGACTACTTCGAGCACGAGGTCGAGAGCCCGTACATGCTGATGGTCGCCGACGTGAAGCGCAATCGCCGCCGCACCATGACTTCCGAGCAGGAGGCGCTGTTCGGCATCGAGAAACTCAATGTGCCGCGCTCCGATCTGCCGGCGATCACGCACGTCGACTATTCCGCGCGTATCCAGACGGTGCACGCCGAGACGAACCCGCGCTACCACCAGCTGATTTCGGCATTCAAAAAGCGCACCGGCTGCCCGGTCGTCGTCAACACGAGCTTCAACGTGCGCGGCGAGCCGATCGTGCACACGCCAGAGGACGCGTTCCGCTGCTTCATGGGCTGCGAGATGGAAACCCTCGTCGTCGGCAACTGCGTCCTGTCGAAGCCCGACCAGGATCCCGCGCTCAAGATCGACTACAAGGACAAGTTCGATCTGGATTGAGCCGAAGCGAGCTAGAGCATCTCGTCGGTCCAGACCCGGAAGCCTTCGAGCGTATTGGGGCCGAAGGTCGTGACCATCGCGACATCGGCAGCGTCACGACCACGAGCGATCAATACGCGTCCGATCCGTGGCGTATTGTTGCGGGGATCGAAGGTCTGCCACCGGCCGTCGAGATATGCCTCGAACCAAGCTGCGAAATCGCCCGGCGGGAACGGCGCCGGCGTCCCGATGTCGCTCAGATAGCCGGTGCAGTATCTGGCGGGAATGTTTAGCGCGCGGCAGAATGCGATCGCCAGATGGGCGTAGTCGCGGCAGACGCCGGTCCCTTCCTGGTAGGCTTCCGCAGCGGTTCGTGTCGCGCGCGCGTTCGCATAGTTGAAGACGATGCGGTCGTGCACGAAATCGCAAATCGCTTGCACGCGGCCCTAGCCGGGCTTTGCTTTTCCGAACAACTCCCAGCTCATATCGAGCAACTTGTCGCTCTCGCAAAAGCGGCTGGCCAGCAAGAACGTCAGCGCGTCATCGGGGAGAAGCTCGACGGGCACTTGACCTGCGCCGGTCGAGGTCGGATCGGGTCTGCCGCTGTCGCGAATCTGCGTGTCCGCGAAGATGCGGAATAGTCCCGCAGGCGCGATCACACGGCTGCACCAGTTACCGAAGCCATCTCGGTAGCCCGTGATGGCGGACGATGGGCTCGTCAGAATATGATCGGGTCCGGCGAGATCGCCGACGCGGGTGTGATGCACATTAAGCACCATCAGGCAGGGCGTCGGATGCGGGAACCGATACTGGAATTCGTAGCCGATCCGGAATTTCAAGATCCACTCGCTGACCGTTGGCGGTGCGAAGCGACGGCCAATGACGAGTATATGGTAGCTCGGGGCCAGAACAGTAAGGACATTGCCGCCGATTGAACGATTTCGCGCTCCCGCGCGAAGCGAGGCTAGCCTCGCGCTCCATCGAGGGATGTATCCCTCGAACTCCCTCTATTTTTGTCTCTCGTGTCCGTGTCCTCGGCCGAGGCGCGAGGTTGTGGAGCGCAACCTCCGACACGAACAGCACAGTGCGCAACACGTTCGGGTCAAGGTCCCGCATGACCGCGGGAAGTCGCGGTCTCAGGGAAAGCGAGAGATGGGGGCGTGCACTACCTATCCTCTTGCGGCCCCGGCCGAGGTGTGAGCCGAGAGCCGGGAACTTTCCGCGAGGTTGTCGCGAACGACCTTCGCCAAGCAAGGGGAAGGGAAGGCGCGGACGATCAAATCGGGATCACCAGCAGCGTGTCGATCTGTCGGCTGTCGAGGATGCAGGTGCGTTCGGTGAGGAGGAGATGGCCGCCGGCCTCGACGAAGCGGTCGGCATAGCGGCCGCAGACGAACAAGGTCATCGGGCCGGAGACCAGCGTGCGGAAAACCGTGAAATTGCTCTCCGATCGCCAACCGTCGCCGTCGCGGCCGATGAGCTTCGTCGCGCTGACCTGATGGCAGTAGACGTGCGGCTCGTAGATGTTGGCGGTGCGCAGCGCTGAAATGCGGTCAGACAGCATGCCGCGGCCGGTCGCGTAGATGAGGCTCAAGGGCAGGCCGCGCTCGCGGTTCTCGCGGGTGATGACACGATAGACGCCGTCGCCCGTGAAGAAGTCGGGCCACTGCTCCAGGCGGTCGCTGTCGATCGCGTTGGCGTAGTCGGCGTTGAACGCATCGATGCGGGCGCGGATGGTCAGCGCTTCGGGCGAGGTATCTTGGAAGAGTGGCGGCTTGGGGGAATTCATTGTGGGCCTTCGGCGCTTCTTGTGCTGAGTCCCGGATCTCGCTCGCCGAGGCTCGCTTCGTCCGGGATGACGAGTGCCTATAGGTGCCGTCGCGCAGACTAGATGTGCATGCACTCGCGCCAGGCTTTCCAGAAGCCGCGCACAGCACTTTCCGTCACGCGGCTGCCCTGGCTCGGCTCGATCGTGCGGCCGCCCATCGGCATCACGGTGCGGCCCGCGGGGTCGGATTGCGCCGCTTGCTGCACCCAGCCGCCGACGCAGCCATCTTCCATCGAGATGAAGCCCGCGGGGCCGACGAGATTATTGGTCTTCAGACGATGCTCGATCATCTCGGCGTCGTCATCCTCGAAGCCGAGGATCGTCCAGATCAGCTCGGACTTGTCGACGCCACGCGGCACGAGCTGGCGGACGGCGAGGCAGTTCTGGATCTGCTGGATCACCGTCCCGGGGAAGACGCTCTGGATCGAGTTCGTCACGAGATCGCCGAGCTCGAGCTTGTGCGCCATCATCGTGGGATCCGCGAGCTTGTACTGGTCCTTCAGCGAACGCACCTTCTCGCGGGTGGTCGCCTGGTCTTCGAGCGCGACGCGCTCGGTCCAGCTCAGGTGGTGCCAGCCGTTCGGCGAAAGCTTGATGCCGCCACCCATCGAGGGGCGCACGATGCCGAACGTGTTGTGGAACACATGCAGAAGGCTGGCGTGGTAGCTGTCCTTGGTGTTCTCGGAGTAGAGCTTCCAGTTGTTCGGCAGAATCTGGCTGTGATAGCCGAGAACCTTCAGCGGCTTGATCATCACGCGATCGATAGAGGCCGCCAGCTCGCCGCCGATGTAGTCGACGAAATCGGGCGTCTCGTCGGAGAACGTGCCGAACACGATGCCTTTGTAGGTTTCGACGCGCAGGCGTCTGAGGCCGTGCTGGGTAATGTCGAAGTCGTCGGAGAGACCGCCTTTGCCGCCGACGCCGCGCTTGAAGGCGACGCCGGTGAGCTTGCCGGTGAGGTCGTAGACCCAGTTGTGATAGACGCAAGTCAGCTCGCGCACGTTGCCGTGCGGCTTGTAGCAGACGAGCGAGCCCTTGTGCGCGCAGCGGTTGAGCAGCGCGTTGATCCGGCCGGTCTCGTCGCGGTTGACGATGACGGGGGCGTTGCCGACGTAGCTGGTGCGGTAGTCGCCGGGATTGGGGATCTCGGCCTCGACGCACAACAGGTTCCAGGTCGGACCCTGGAAGATGCGGGCCTGCTCGGCGTCATAGATCGCCTGATCCGTGTAGACCTGAAAGGGAACCCGCGAAACGTCCTCGCCGGGCCATTCGAAGCCCAGCGCGGTGTCGCCGCCCTGGTGAAATGCCGGTGTGTCCATCTCCGTCTCCTTATCGTC
>CAMDMH010000076.1 GCA_945901835.1 Devosia equisanguinis
CCCAGCACCGGCTGGAACAGGAACTGCATCAGCGCCCACGCGGTGCCGAATAGGCCGAAGATGATGGCGGCGCGGCCGGTGTCGCCGCCGAGCATGCCTTCGACGAGCTTGGGCAGGATGGGGATCGTGATGCCCATCGCAAGGACATCCAGGAACACCGTGATCAACACGAAGATGACGGCGGCCTTGCGGGGCTCGACCGTCGCCGCAGGCGAAGGTGCATTCGTCATTCGGCGGCCTTCACCTTGCGCCGTGCGATCTCGTTGATGATCGCGCAGTTGTCGAACTCGGCTTCGCCTGCCCCGACGCAGCCCTGCATGAGATCGGCATAGACGGAAGCCAACGGCAGCGCCTGGCCGCGCTTGGCCGCCGCATCGAGGATCAAACCGAAATCCTTGAGCGACTGGCCGACCTTCCCGTGCGGCGTGAAGTCCTGCGCGATCATCTTGTCCCCCTTCACGTCCATGATCTGGGAGTAAGCGGCGGAGCCCTTGGCCGCTTCGATGAAGGCATCAAGGGGAAGCCCCAGCCGGCCGGCGAACGTCAGGCCTTCGGCGAGGGCTGCGCGATTGAGGCCGAGCACGAGATTGATTGCGAGCTTGGTCTTCGCGCCGTTGCCGAAAGCGCCCATGAAATAGGTGCGTGGACAGATCGCGGCGATGATGTCGGCGGATGCATCGGCGACTTCACGTTCTCCGGCGACAAGACCGACGCCGTCGCCTTGTGCGACCTGCTGGCTGGTGCCGGAAATCGGCAGCTCGATGAAGTGCAGGCCGCGGGCGCTGGCGCGTTCGGCGAGTGCCGCGATGCGGTCGGGCTCGCAGGTCGCGGTGTTTACGACGACGCGGAGGCGGCGTTCGGCTTCGGGTACGGACAGCACGCCGCCGGGGCCTTCGATCACGTCTTCGACCTGAGCGGTGTCGAAGACCGAAATCACCGCCCGGTCGCAGCGGCGGGCCAACTCGGTGAGGCTTTCGACCGGCGTTCCACCGATCGCGGCGAGGCCGCTGCGCGCCTCGGGCCGCGGATCGAAGCCGGTGACGGCAAAGCCCGCGTCGATCAGCCTGCGCGACATCACGGTGCCCATCAGGCCGACGCCGATCATTCCGACCTCGAGATGGCCAACTTCAAGCTGCCTGTCGCTTTCCATCGGCGATCTCCTGTACGTCGGCATCAGAACCCACGCGGTTATAGAGGCGGTGGCACACCTTGTCGCGGTTTCCACGCTCTGCCGGTCGGCCGATAGCGGCGCGATGGGTGGCCGGTGTAGCGTCGTCGGCGAAAGACACGAGAAAAGGGCTCGATATGAATTTTCGGAATTCGATCAGGACCGGGCTTCTGGCGCTCGCGGCATTGCTGACGACGCAGAATACGGCGAAGGCGCAGGATCCGATCGCCGACTTCTACAAGGGGAAGACGCTGCGGATCGTCATCGGCTACGCACCGGGCGGCGGCTACGACATCTATGGCCGCGTTTTCGCCGAGCATTTCGGCCGGTTCGTGCCGGGCAATCCGACCGTCGTCGCGCAGAACATGGAGGGGGCGGGCAGCTTCCTCGCCGCGCGCTATCTCTACAACGTCGCGCCGCAGGACGGCACCTCGTTCGGCAGTCTCGCTCAGACGCTGCCGCTGGATTTCGCGATGGGCGACCAGCGCAAGGATCTCGACGCGTCCAAGATGCCCTACATCGGGCGGATGGTTTCGAACATCGATCTGGGCGCCGGGATGCCCGGCGCCTGGTTCAAGGATTTCGAGGACGCACGAAAGAAGGAGATCGTGGTCGGCGCGACGGGGGCGTCGTCGCCGGGCTTCCTGCTGCCCACGGCGCTCAACGCCTATGCCGGTGCGAAGTTCAAGGTGATCTACGGCTACAAGGGCTCGAACGACGTTCTGCTGGCGGCCGAGCGGAAGGAAGTCGACCTGATCGGCTCGATCGGTATCGCGACGCTGCTCGTGCGAAATCCGGATTGGATCCTGGAGAAGAAGGCGCCGGTCGTCTATCAAGCGGCGCTGAAGCGCCACCCGCTGCTGCCGCACGTACCGGCGCTCGCGGAACTTGCCACCTCAGCGGAAGGCAAGGGCGTGCTCACCGCGATCGCGGCTTCGGCCGAGATCGGCCGCTCGATCATCACGTCGCCTAACGTGCCGCCGGCACGGCTCGCTGCCCTGCGCAAGGCATTCAACGCGATGATGGCGGATGCTGCGTTTCTCGACGTGATGAAGAAGCGCAACGTGATGCTGGAGCCGTTGACGGGCGAGCAGGTCGACCGGATCTCGAACGATACGCTCGAGACGCCGAAGGACGTGCTGGCGCTGGTGCAGAAGCTGGTGAACGTGAAGTGATCCGGAGCCCCCTCCGGCGCTACGCGCCACCTCCCCCACAATGGGGGGAGGAGATTGGTAAGGGCAGCGCAAGGGCGTGAACCGTTTCAGCGGCCGGTCTCCTCCGGCGGCTTCACGTGGCGGAACATCCAGAGCAGCAGGAGGTCGTAGACGATCTTCAGTGCGCCGCCGAGAATGAGGGGCCAAGCGTTGAGACCGGCGGCGAGCAACATGCCTGACAGCGCAGGTGCTGCCGCCGTGGCGAGACTTCGCGGGAGCGCGGTCAGGCTCGCTGCAGCGGTGCGCTCGGGCGGCGTCACCACCGCCATTACGTAGGACGAGCGCGCGGGAACATCCATCTGGGACAGGAACGAGCGCACCAGGAGAAGCCCGAGCGCCACGTCGAGACGCGGCGACAGCGCGGCCAGGATCAGCAGCACGTTGGCGGGAATGTGTGTGAACACCATCGTGTTGACGAGGCCGATGCGCTTAGCCAGCCACGCCGCCATCGGCTGGGAGAAAGCCGATAGAACGCCCGACCAGAAGAAGAACATGCCGGCCGCGGCCAGCGACATGCCGAAGTGCTGGAACAGGTAGAGCGCCAGCAGCGACTGCACGATGAAGCCGCCGGCGAAACTGTCGATGCTGAACAGCGCCATCAGCTTGAACACGATCACCTTCGACGGGCCCAGCATGCTGCGGGTCTCGCTGCCGGAGTTCGGCACGACCGGCGGCGGAGCAGTGCGCGCATAGACGAGGCCGATGAGAGCGCCAATGACAGCGTAGAGCAGGAACATCGCGCGCAGTGCGGTCAGCCGGTCCATCCCGGCCGATGCCAGATAGTCGGGTGCAGCCGTCAGCAACGCACCAAACGCCGCGGCCATCGCGCCGATCAAACCGTAGCGGGCGAACATGCGGGTTCGATCCTCGGCCTTCGCGCCGTTCGCCATTAGGCTGTGCTCGGGGGGAACGAAAACGCTGGCGTTGCCGGAGGAGGGATTGAGCGTGCCGAACAAGGAGACGAGAAGGATCGCCGCGTAGTGGCTCGAGCCGGCGAGGGCGATGCCGGTCACCACCATCAATGCGGAGGCGACCAAAAGCGTGGTTCGATCGCCGATCCGTGTGCCGAGCCAGCCGACACCGAGCGTGAATAAGGCCGAGCCAAGCAACGCCAACGTCGCCGCTATGCCGATCTGGGCTGCATCGAAGCCCAGCGCGGTGAGGTAGACCGGCAACAACACTGCGCCAAACCCGTCCGCGAAGTCGCGAAGACCACGGGCGATCGAAACGGCTGCAGGCGTAGACAGAACTCCAGCGTCGGATTTCGGCACCAGCATTTCCCCGCTGCGCAAAGCGTTTCCCGGGGATCATCGCATAGCCGCAGAGGTGCAGGCGAGCGCCCAGAATTCGGTCGATCGAAAGATCATCGTCGGGCATGAGTTATGTCCGCGGGTGACATTACCGCACCTCGCGAACATGTGGCTTGACTGAGGGGGTGAATGGTCCGATTGCTGCAAAAAATACATAACGAAGTGCGATCGGTGGAGCGGCGTTGCGAGACGGTACTCGTGGCAACCTTCGCGATGTGATTCGCGATGTGATTCCGGCACCCGGGCCACGACGCCGGGTTCCGGCAGAACAGACGAAGAAGACGAAGAACAGGTCTCACATGCGCATGATAAACAACGGTTTTCGGTTGCTTTCGGCGAGCACGATCGTACTCGCCTCGGCGTTGACGATGCCCGGCGTCGCCCATGCCCAGCTGTTCTTCGACTGGGGCGGCGGGACGCAGAAGGTCAACGATACCGGCCGGCAAAGCGTGCGAATCAATTCGGACGCCAAGCCGGGCGAGATCATCGTCAGCTTCACGGATCGCAAGCTCTACCTGATCACCGGCCCCGGCCAGGCGATCAGCTATCCCGTCGCCATTCCGCGCGAGCAGGACCGCTGGGAGGGCAAGACGACGGTGACGCAGAAGCGCGAAAATCCATCGTGGACGCCGACACCGACGATGATCAAGGAGAACCCGAGGCTGCCGCGCTGGGTCCCCGGCGGGCATCCGATGAATCCGCTCGGTAATCGCGCGCTGTATCTCGGCTCCAGCTTCTACCGCATCCACGGAACGGACGCCCCTTGGACGATCGGCACGGCCGTGTCGAAGGGTTGCATCCGCATGTACAACAAAGACGCGCTCGACGTTTACGAGCGCTCCAAGGTCGGGGCCAAAGTGCTCGTGACCTGGAATGCCTATCAAACGACGGCCGATGGCGAGGCACCACAGGCTGCTGCCGTGCAGGATGATGCGGCTGCCGGCTCTCGGGCCGGTGGGTCGTCGCGACGGAATGCCGAGCGCGAGGCTCCGGCACCTGCCGCCGCTCCCGGACCCGCCGTATCTGCCGGTGCACCGGCCGCAGCGCCGGCGGGCCAGAAGCGCGCCGAATCGCGCTACAGTTACATCTTCGGCACGCCGGAGCCGGCGGCCCCCGCAGCGGCTCAGCGGCCTGCCGGAGAAGGCGATCCGGCTCGGGCGGCACGTCCGGTACGCGAGCGCGAGAACCAGCCTCAGCGTGAGCCGCGGAAATCACGCGATGCTACGGCAGAGCGTGTCCGTGCCGAGCCCGCAGCGACATCCACGACCGCGACGCCGGAAGCCGCAGGGGCGAGCGACGCAGCGCCGGTTCGGCCCAAGGCCGCCGAGCAGCGCCAGCGTCCGACGCCGGTCGAAACGGGATCGCTGCCTGAGCGCCGCGCCAAGCCCAAATCAGCACCTCCGGAAGCTGCTGCCGCTCCTGCTCAGGCGCAGGTACAGGCTGCGCAGCCTGCTCAACCTGACGCGGCAACGCGAGCCGTAGAGGCCGCAGAGCGCGCTGCCGCCGCGGCCGAAAGGGCTGCTGCCGCGGCCCAACGCGCCGAGAGGGCGATGACAGCACGTGCCGCTGCCCCTGCGGCGCCTGCCGTTGCCCCCGCTGCCGCCGCGGAGCCTGCATCCGGCGGGAGCGACTGACCACAAAGGCCACGATCATTCGGACTTTCAGGACGGGGGCCTAACGGCCGGGGAGCGGAGACGCTTCCCGGTTTTCTATTTGCGCTGCGGCACGAGCGAAAAGCATAGGACCCCGACGAGCCTCAGGAGCCGGCGGCAGCGGTTGCTCATGGCGGTTGACGGATGTGGCTGGCCCGCGCGACAAGTCTTGCGATCGTTCGATCTCAAATTCCAGCCGTTCCGGGAGCCGCCCTTCATGATCATCGACTGTCATGGCCACTACACGACGGAGCCGGCCCAGCTCGGGCTGTTCCGCAACCAGCAGCTTGCCGCCCTTGCCGACAGCAACCGCAGGCCGGCCACTACCGATCTCGGCATCACCGACGACCAGATCCGCGTCACCATCGAGGGCGCTCAGAAGAAGCAGCAGACCGAGCGCGGGACCGACCTCACGATCTTCTCGCCGCGCGCTGCCGGCATGGCTCATCACGTCGGCCCGGAGTGGGTGAGCCAGGAATGGACGCGGATGTGCAACGACCTCATCTACCGCGTGACCGAGCTGTTCCCGAAGAACTTCATCGGCGTGTGCCAGCTGCCGCAGTCGCCCGGCGTTTCGCCTGCGAATTCGGTCAAGGAGTTGGAGCGGTGCGTGACGGAGCTGGGCTTCGTCGGCTGCAATCTCAGTCCCGATCCCTCCGGCGGCTACTGGAAGGATCCGCCGATGACGGATCGCTACTGGTATCCCATCTACGAGAAGATGTGCGAGCTCGACGTGCCGGCAATGATCCACGTCTCGTCGTCGTGCAACCCGGCGGCGCACGCGACCGGCGCGCACTACATCAACGGCGACACGACCGCCTTCATGCAGTTCATCCAGAACGGCGAGAAGGTGTTCAAGGACTTCCCCAACCTGCGCTTGATCATTCCGCATGGCGGCGGCGCGGTGCCCTATCACTGGGGCCGCTATCGCGGCCTCGCGCAGGACATGAAGAAGCCGCCGATCGAGGAGTGGCTGCTGCCGCACGTGTACTTCGACACCTGCGTCTACCATCAGCCCGGCATCAATCTGCTGGCCGAGGTCATCCCTGTGGACAACATCATGTTCGCGTCCGAGATGGTGGGCGCGGTGCGCGGCATCGATCCGAAGACCGGGCACAACTACGACGACACCAAGAAGTACGTCGACAAGCTGAAGGTTTCCGACGCCGACAAGAAGAAGATCTTCGAGACCAACGTCTACAAGGTCTATCCGCGCATCAAGGCGCGCATGAAGAAGGTCGGGCTGGCGTAAGCCCCGCTGGTTCGATTTTCAGGCTGGCCTCTCGGTTCTCCTCCCCCCATCGTGGGGGAGGTGGCCCGTAGGGCCGGAGGGGGGAAGTCCAACGAAAACCATGCGAACTGGACCGCCCCCGCCCCCTCCCCACAATGGGGGAGGGGGGAAGCCCAATTCTCGCCTTGGTTATTGTACGAGTGTCCTAAGTCCCGCTCGGTCGGATGGGATATCGGCGGCGGCGGGGCGGATGCTTCGCCGCCGTTTTCTATTGTAGCCCGCGAGAAAGACGTCGGGTTACGCAGCGCTAACCCGACCTACGAAGCCAACCCGACCGGCGCAGGTCGGGCCCGCGCCAACGTCCGTTTCGCCAGCACGAGATGCGGGCGGTCGAGCATCAGGCCTTGGAAGCCGACGACGCCGGCGCCGTTGGTCGCCTCGAATGCCGCGACGATGGCCTTGGCGCGATCCACCTCGGAAGGCGACGGGGTGAACGCCTCATTGATGATCGGCACCTGATCGGGGTGGATCGCCATCTTGCCGACGAAGCCATCGCGCGCGGCGATCGAGGCTTCCAGCGCGAGGCCGGTCTTGTTGCGGAAATCGATGTAGACCGTGTCGATCGCCGGCACCTCGGCAGCGGTCGCGGTCAGCAGCATCATGTCGCGCACGAGGCGGTAGGGCGAGGTGAAGCTGCCGTCCGGCTCGCGGTTCGCACTTGCGCCGATCTCGGCGGACAAGTCCTCCGCGCCCCAGGTGAAACCGACGAGGCGGCTGCTCGATCCGATGTAGCTCGGCAATTGCAGCAACGACACCGCGACCTCGGTGACGAGCGCCAGGATCCGCGTCGCGCCCTGCTCGGCGCCCGACTTCTCCTCGGCGTGACCCAGCGCGACGGAGAGTTGGTGCACGTCTTCGCCCGAGCGCGACTTCGGCAGAAGAATGCCGTGCGGCAAGCCGCCTTCGAGCATGACGAGATCGTCCTGCCAGAATGGTGTCGCGAGATCGTTGATCCGGACATAGACGCGAGGCAGGGCCGGCGTCCACGTAGCCATCGTCGCCGACAAGAACTCGCGGGCGACGCTGCGGGCGCGCGCCTTGCCGTCCGCCGCAATGGAGTCCTCTAGGTCGAGGATCACGGCGTCGGCGCCGGACGCCATGGCCTTCGCCATTTTGCGATCGCTGTCGGCCGGCACGAAAAGCATGGAGCGCATGAGATCAGGCCTTCGCGGGTTGCTGCTTCTTATAGATCAAGGATTGGCGCAGGCATTCGGCGGCGATCTTGCCATCCTGCTTGAACGCCTTGTGGCGGAATTCGACCAGTCCGACATTGGGCCGCGACTTGCTCTCGCGCTTCGACACGATCTCGCTCGTGCAATGCACCGTGTCGCCGTGGAACAGCGGGTTGGGAAACTTGACGTCGGTCATGCCGAGGTTGGCGAACAGCGTGCCGGCCGTCGTGTCCTCGACCGAAATGCCGATGAGCAACCCGAGCGTGAACAGCGAATTGACCAGCGGGCGGCCCCATTCGCTTTTCGCGGCGAACTCGTGGTCGATATGCAGAGGCTGCGGATTGTGCGTGAGGCAGGAGAACAGCGTATTGTCCATCTCTGTCAGTGTACGCCGCAACGAATGATGGAAAACGTGACCGATCTCGAGATCTTCGAAATACTTGCCGGGCATAGCTGTGCGCTCTGTCTGAATTGGAACGTAGGGCGCCTAGAATGGAACCCCGGCGCCGTCAATGTCGAGGCCCCGCGATCAATCGCGCGTAGCTTCGCACAACGCCGAAGGCTCCGGGCGCGCTTTTGGACCGGAGCCTTCGCGGGATCGAGCGTCATAGACGGCCTGCCTCGGTCCTTCCCTCCCCCAACAAGCGGCCTCAGGTCGGGGCGCATCGTCAGTAAGCCACGCCATTACGGCCGACGGAGGGACCGCCCGGCGGCTGACGGATGGCAATCTATCAACCAAACTCACAAGGACTTGCTCCATACTGGAACAAGTGATCACCACCTGACCATCATTTCATAATATGAAAATATAGTTCTCCATGTTGAAATACGATTGACATGCCACAGTCGGCTTTCTATTTTGCGAAACAAGATTTCGCCATGTCACAGGATAGTCGGCGTTCGTGCCAGATCTCGTCGAAACATCTCCAGCCGGCTCAGATCCGAGCCTACTTGCGCCGGAGCGCAGGAAGCCGCGTACGGACGGCGGCGGTGTGCAGTCCGTCGAGCGAGCTCTTTCGCTGCTCGAGCTGCTTGCCCAATCGGGCGGCGGCACGTCTCTGACGGACCTCTCTGGGCGCGCCGGCCTCAACATCTCGACGTGTCATCACCTGCTCGCGACGCTGGCTAAGGCTGGATACGTGGCGCAGATTCCGGGGCGGCGGACTTACGCGCTCGGTGCCCGGGTGCTGCATCTGGGCCAAGCCTTCATGCGGCAGGTCGATCTGCCGCGGCGCGCGCAGCCGATTCTCGACCGGCTCAACGAAGCGACGGGCGAAGCGGTCCATCTCGCGGTTCTGCAGGGCGATCAGGTCGTCACGGTCGCCAAGAGCGAAGCGAGGCAAGCGGTGCGCGTCGATGCCGGCGTGATCGGATCGGCAGAGCCGCCGCATGCGACCGCAACCGGCAAGGCCATGCTGGCCTGGCTGCCCGACGATCAGACGCGTCGCATCCTCGACGTGAACGGACTGAAGCGCTTTACGCCCAACACCATCACCGACCGGGCGGCGCTGATCGAAGACATGCGTCACGTCCGCCGCAACGGCTTCGCCGTCGACCGCGAAGAATTCCAACTCGGCGTCGTCTGTGTCGGCGCTGCCGTTCGTGACCATAGTGGCGCCGTGATCGGATCGCTCAGTGCGTCC
>CAMDMH010000077.1 GCA_945901835.1 Devosia equisanguinis
GATCAGCCGAGACCGACGCGGCAACTGCCTCGATCCCACCAGCCATAGTCACGAATCTCCACCCGTTGATTCGGGAGGACTCTCTGAATCACACCGAGATTCCAGCGGTCAACGAAAAACGACGGAAAATTCTGATGGGTGGTGAGGGCTGTCAGCCCGTCCCTCTCTGTCGTTCCCGCGGGACGTCGCTTTCGTCATGCTCGAATTACCGTCCGGCAGCGCGCTAGAGACCAGCGATCTCCCGGCTTCGTTGACGTTGACGCACACCACGACCCAACAACGCCATTGATTTGCCGGGACATGCCCAGATATATGTCCGCGATCTCCCGGTGACATTTGGCTGCGAGCGCCTCCATCCGAGGCTACAGCCGGGCGTGACTGGACCAATGCAGCGCTTCGTTTCGCCTGAAGCGCCGCGCGCGAGACCGGACACATCGTTCGGGCTGGCGGAGGCGGGCGTGGTGGAATTGGTAGACACGCCAGATTTAGGTTCTGGTGGCCAAAAGCCGTGGGGGTTCAAGTCCCTCCGTCCGCACCACTTCAGCCTGAAGAGGCCGAAGAGACGAATTTTGCGGAAGCCTGGGCGCGAGCCCGGCCTACCCCGCGGAGAGTGCTGCTCTGGCGAGGACATTCCTCGCGGTGAGGCCCGATACTCGGGTCGGGCGCTCGGGCAGGAATGGATTGGACTGGATACAGGTCGGGTTACAGGACGCAAGGTAGCAGGAACAAGATGCAGATCACCGAGACTAGCTCCGAAGGTTTGAAGCGCCAGCTTCGCGTCGTGATCGGAGCCGACGAGATCGGCCAACGCTTCAAGGCGCGGCTCGACGAGATCAAGGGCACCGTGCAGCTCAAGGGCTTTCGCAAGGGGCATGTACCCGAGGCTCACCTCAAGAAGCTGTTCGGCCGGTCGATGATGGCCGAGACGCTGCAGCAGATGGTGGACGAGACCACGCGCAACGCGTTGACCGAGCGCAATCTGCGCCCCGCGATGCAGCCCAAGATCGACCTGCCGACCGAAGAAGGCGCCATCGAGCGTGTGCTGGAGGGCAAGGCCGATCTCGCCTACGACATGTCGTTGGAAGTGCTTCCGGCGATCACCACTACCGATTTCTCGAAGCTCGCGCTGACGAAGCTCACGGCCGACGTCGACGACGAGGCCATTGCCTCCGCCCTTGAGAAGATCGCCGAGCGCAACACGCGCTACGAGGCCGAAGAAGGCCGCGTCGCCGCCGACACCGATCGCGTCACGATCGACTGCACCGGCTACGTCGATGGCGAGAAGGTCGATAACGCGTCGGGCGAGGGCATGGCCGTCGTGCTCGGCCAGAGCCAGCTCATCCCCGGTTTCGAAGATGGTCTCAAGGGCTTGAAGACCGGCGACGAGAAGTCGCTCGAGCTGAAGTTCCCCGACGAGTATCCGGTCGACACGATGAAGGGCAAGCCGGCCCGCTTCGACATCAAGGTCACCGAAGTGGCCAAGCCCGTGAAACCCGCTGTCGACGACGAGTTCGCCAAGGGCCTCGGCGCCGACGATCTCGCCAAGCTGCGGGAGATGGTGACCGCTCAGATCAAGCGCGAGTGCGATCAGGTTTCGCGCACGAAACTGAAGCGCCAACTGCTCGACGCGCTCGACAAGTCACACGCGTTCGAACTGCCGCCGAGCCTCGTCGAAGCCGAGTTCAACTCGGTGTGGGAGCAGGTCACCCGCCAGCTCGAAAGTGCCAAGCGCACGTTCGCGGACGAGAACAAGACCGAGGAACAGGCCCGCGAGGAGTACCAGAAGATCGCGCAGCGCCGCGTGCGCCTGGGCCTTCTGATCGGGGATATCGGAGACAAGAACAAGATCGAGGTCACGCAGGACGAATTGCGCGACGCTCTCATCCAGCGCGCCCGGCAGTTCCAGGGACAAGAACAGAAGGTATTCGAGTTCTACCAGCAGAACCCGCAGGCCCTCGCCGAAATCCGCGCGCCGATCTTCGAGGACAAGGTCGTCGATTTCATCGTCGAGCTCGCCAAGCCGACCGAGCAGAAGGTCAGCAGCGGGGAGTTGTTGAAGCCCGATCCCGAGGACGAGGCCGAGGGCGCTCCGGCTAGCGCCTGAACCACGTCGCTTGACTGCTTTTGGACGGCCGCGCGAACCGCGGCCGTTCTGCCATAGAGAAGCCACGGCGGCTGGTTCGAATGCCGGAACGCCGCCGTCGTCGCTCTAACTATCCGCGCCGGATAACTGTGGTGGATGGCTGACGGTGCGGCCATGACGGACCGGCGCATTTGGCGTATCAGGTGTTGCGTATCGCGGGGTGAAGCATCACCTAACCCCGACAAGCACCCTGTCACGTACTTGTCACCTACCTGTGGCGAGACCGACAGGTCCGCCGACTGAACCAGGCCCCGAGGCCTCGAGGAGAATAGACGGATGCGGGATCCGACAGAGACCTACATGGACCTCGTGCCTTACGTGATCGAGACATCGGCACGCGGCGAGCGGGGAATGGACATCTTCTCGCGGCTCCTGCGCGAGCGCATCGTGTTCCTGACGGGGCCGGTGCACGACGGGATGGCGTCGATCGTGGTGGCGCAGTTGCTGCTGCTCGAATCGGAGAACCCCAAAAAGGAAATCTCGATGTACATCAACTCGCCCGGCGGGTTGGTGACGGCGGGTATGGCGATCTACGACACGATGCAGTTCGTGCGCTGCCCGATCGTGACGCTGTGCGTCGGCCAAGCCGCCTCGATGGGCTCGCTGCTGCTCGCCGCCGGCGCCAAGGGCATGCGATTTGCGCTGCCGAACGCGCGCATGATGGTGCATCAGCCTTCGGGCGGATTCTCAGGCCAGGCCTCCGACATCCAGCGCCACGCCGAGGACATCGTGAAGATGAAGCGGCGGCTGAACGAGATCTACGTCAAGCACACCGGCCAGCCCTACGAGAAGATCGATAAGACGCTGGACCGTGACCACTTCATGACCGCCGACGAGGCAAAAGCCTTCGGGATCATCGATAACGTGCGCGAAAAGCGCGAGGACATGGAAGCCTCGACCACGCGCAGCTGACAGGACATAGCGATCCCATGAACATCGACAATATCACCAAAGCCATCGCCAGCGGCTCAGCCCCGGTCCAGGCCTCGTTCTGGCCGCAGGTCATCGACAAGATCGGCGGGATCGAGCGCGGCTTCGACCTCGCCTCGCGCATGCTGATGGACCGCATCATCTTCGTCGTGGGTCCGGTCGAGGACACCATGGCGACCTCGATCTGTATGCAGCTTCTCTTCCTGGAGTCTCAGAACCCCAAGAAGGAAATTTCCATGTATATCAACTCGCCGGGCGGCGTCGTCACGGCGGGCATGGCGATCTACGACACGATGCAGTTCATCAAGTGCCCGGTCGCCACGCTGTGCATCGGACAGGCCGCCTCGATGGGTTCGTTGCTGCTCTGCGCGGGCGCTCCGGGCATGCGCTTCGCGCTGCCCAACGCTCGGATCATGGTCCACCAGCCCTCGGGCGGGTTCCAGGGACAGGCCTCGGATATCGAACGTCACGCGCTCGACATCATCAAGATCAAGCGGCGGTTGAACGAAATCTACGTCCATCACACCGGCCAGAGCTATGACACGGTCGAAAATACGCTGGACCGCGATCACTTCATGTCGGCCGATGAAAGCAAGGGATTCGGCCTGATCGATCGGGTTCTGACCCGGCGCGAGGAAATCGAGGCGGTTCTGCCCGCTTCGCCCACCACCTGATCTGCTCCGTCGGGTCAGACTCTCTCTCCGCGATGAACGGTCGCAGGAGAGAGCCTTGCCCCGGAGTTACTTCGTCACAAAGTCGTTACTTGGCCGATTGGAGCTGGATCAGCAACTCATCGTCGGAACATTCGAACTGCCACAGCAGTTAGCTGACCTCGCCCCACAGCCCTGTCACCCACTCAGCAGGGCCTAGCGAGCCACGCCACTGGGAATGCTAGACTCTTATGTTGTATGAGCGGCGCCACTCGCGGCGGCGCTGTACATCAAACAGTCACACTGGCGTTGCTTATGGGTTACAGTTGCGTGGCGCCACGGCAGCACTTTGTTAAGGTTGCCACAAGTCCTCTTGGGACATGGCCTTGATCCCGCCGCCTGGACCATGCTCAAATCGAAAGAACGGATTCTCGCGTAGAAGATGATAGTGACGTCTCGCGGCGCTGCGTTGCATGGGTGAGGCGTCAACATCGGGTTCGACTGGAATACGCATCTCGGCGGTTGCCGGAAGCGGGTAGCGAGCCAGACAGAAGGGTCGGATAAGCGGATGCCTCCACAAGAAAAGAACACCCTGTACTGCTCCTTCTGTGGAAAGAGCCAGCACGAGGTTCGCAAGCTGATCGCCGGTCCGACCGTTTTCATCTGCGATGAGTGCGTCGAGCTGTGCATGGACATCATCCGCGAGGAGAACAAGAACACCCTCGTGAAGTCCCGCGACGGCGTGCCCACGCCACTCGAGATCAAGAATGTCCTCGACAGCTATGTGATCGGCCAGGACCACGCCAAGCGCGTGCTCGCCGTGGCTGTCCACAATCACTACAAGCGCCTCAACCACGCGACGAAGAACAACGACGTTGAGCTCGCCAAGTCGAACATCCTCCTGGTCGGTCCAACAGGTTGCGGCAAGACGCTGCTCGCCCAGACCCTGGCGCGCATCCTCGACGTGCCGTTCACGATGTCCGATGCGACGACGCTCACCGAAGCTGGCTACGTCGGCGAGGATGTCGAGAACATCATCCTCAAGCTGCTGCAGAATGCCGACTACAACGTCGAGCGCGCGCAACGCGGCATCGTCTACATCGACGAGGTCGACAAGATCAGCCGAAAGTCCGACAACCCCTCGATAACGCGGGACGTGTCGGGTGAGGGCGTGCAGCAGGCGCTGCTGAAGATCATGGAAGGCACAGTCGCTTCGGTGCCTCCCCAGGGCGGCCGCAAACATCCGCAGCAGGAGTTTCTGCAGGTCGATACGACCAATATCCTGTTCATCTGCGGCGGTGCTTTCGCGGGTCTCGAGCGGATCATCTCGCGCCGCGGCAAGGGCGCCTCGGTCGGCTTCGGTGCCACCATCATCGGTCCCGACGAGCGGCGTACGGGCGACATCCTGCGCGAAGTCGAGCCCGACGATCTCCTGCGCTTCGGCCTCATTCCGGAGTTCATCGGCCGTCTGCCCGTGATCGCCACGCTCGAGGACCTCGACGAGATCGCTCTCGTCCAGATCCTCACCGAGCCCAAGAACGCGCTGGTCAAGCAGTATCAGCGGCTGTTCGAGATGGAGGACGTCAAGCTCACGCTGACGACGGAAGCGCTCAAGTCGATTTCGCGCAAGGCGATCGAGCGCAAGACCGGCGCCCGTGGTCTGCGGTCGATTCTGGAGACCATCCTGCTCGAAATGATGTTCGAGCTACCCGGTCTCAAGGGCGTCGAGGAGGTCGTGATCGGGCCTGAGGTCGTGGACGGCGGAGCCAAGCCGCTGCGCATCTACACCGATCGCGCCGAGGAAAAGGGCACGGGGACGTCGACCGCCTCCTGACCGGGTCGGCGTTATCGCACCAGCCCCGTCTGATCGCGGGTCAGTGCACCGGCGAGCACACTTATTGCGGCTTCCTGCGCGTCATAAACGTGCCCACGGAATATCCCATAGGCAGATCCGATCGCTGCTCTTGGAACGTCGGGCGCGCCTACCTATCTGGCATAGTCTCCAGTATCGTCAGCCTTGTCTCGAAGTTCGTCACTAGCTTTGTCCGGCACTGCAAATTCAGCCGATCCAGGATGGGCATCTCAGCCGTCTTGTGCCTGCGAACGGATGGCCAGCCGGGAGCCGTCGGTTACAGGTTTCGCGCTCTGCCTCCGGTGAGGGGAGCGGGTTGATCGTGAGTTCTAAATGGGCGGCCCGCAACGGAGAAAAACGCTGCGGCCGGCGCCACGGTAGACAAAGAGCGGTAGGCACACATGCAGAACAAGGACAAGGCGAGTGGCAAGGAGCTGTTCCCGGTTCTCCCACTCCGCGACATCGTTGTGTTCCCCCATATGATCGTGCCGCTGTTCGTCGGGCGCGAACGCTCGATCAGCGCGCTCGAAGAGGTGATGCGGACCGACCGACACATCCTGCTCGCCGCGCAGAAGAACGCAGGCGATGACGACCCCGCGACCGACGCCATCTACGAGATGGGCACCCTCGCCTCCGTGCTGCAGCTCCTGAAGCTGCCGGACGGCACCGTGAAGGTGCTGGTCGAAGGCACGCAGCGTGCGCGCATTCTCCGTTACACCGAAAACGCCGATTACTACGAGGCGGAAGTCGAGCGCGTCCCCGAGGTCGTGGGCACGAAGGAAGAGATCGAAGCGCTCTCGCGTTCCGCGATCTCCCAGTTCGAGTCCTACGTCAAACTGAACAAGAAGATCTCGCCTGAAGTGCTGGGATCGCTCGGCCAGATCGAGGACTATTCAAAGCTCGCCGACACCATCGCGTCGCATCTCGCGATCAAGATCTCGGAGAAGCAGGACCTGCTCGAGATCATCAAGATCTCCGAGCGGCTCGAGAAGGTGTACGCGCTGATGGAGAGCGAGATCTCCGTGTTGCAGGTCGAGAAGAAGATCCGCAGCCGCGTCAAGCGTCAGATGGAGAAGACGCAGCGCGAGTACTATCTCAACGAGCAGATGAAGGCGATCCAGAAGGAACTGGGCGACGGCGACGAGCGCGACGACGTGGCCGAGTTCGAGGAGAAGATCGAGAACACGAAGTTGTCGAAGGAAGCCCGTGACAAGGCGCTGGCCGAGCTGAAGAAGCTCCGGCAGATGAGCCCGATGTCGGCCGAGGCGACCGTCGTCCGCAACTATCTCGACTGGCTACTCTCGATCCCCTGGGGCGTGCGCGGCAAGGTCAAGAAGGACCTCGCCGAAGCCCAGGACATCCTCGACAAGGAGCACTATGGCCTCGAGAAGGTGAAGGAGCGGATCATCGAATATCTCGCCGTCCAGAACCGTACGAACAAGCTCAAGGGCCCCATCCTCTGCCTCGTCGGACCTCCCGGCGTCGGCAAGACGTCGCTCGGCAAGTCGATCGCCAACGCGACCGGCCGCGAGTTCGTGCGCATGTCGCTCGGCGGCGTGCGGGACGAGGCGGAGATCCGCGGTCACCGCCGCACCTACATCGGCTCGATGCCCGGTAAGGTCATCCAGTCGATGCGCAAGTCCAAGCGGACCAATCCGCTGTTCCTGCTCGACGAGATCGACAAGATGGGCTCGGACTTCCGTGGCGACCCCGCGGCCGCCCTGCTCGAGGTTCTCGATCCCGAACAGAACGGCACGTTCAACGACCATTACCTCGAGGTCGACTACGATCTCTCCAACGTGATGTTCGTGACGACGGCCAACACGCTGAACATTCCGCCGGCCCTCATGGACCGTATGGAGATCATCCGTCTTGCGGGTTACACCGAGACGGAGAAGGCGGAGATCGCACGCCGGCATCTGATCCTCGGATCGGGCCAGGCGCACGGGCTGACCGAGACCGAGTGGAGCATCGACGATGCGGCACTCAAGGACGTCATCCGCCGCTACACCCGCGAAGCCGGCGTTCGCAGCTTGGAACGTGAGATCAACAAGCTCGCGCGCAAGGCCGTTAAGGATATCGTGGCGACCGGCGTTACCTCCGTCGCGTTCACGATGGACAACCTCGACAAGTATCTCGGCGTACCGAAGTACCGGTATGGCGAAGCCGAGAGCGAGGATCAGGTCGGCGTCGTCACAGGCTTGGCCTGGACCGAGGTCGGCGGCGAGATCCTGACGATCGAAGGCGTGATGATGCCCGGCAAGGGCAAGATGTCGGTCACCGGCAATCTGCGCGACGTGATGAAGGAATCGATCCAGGCCGCGAACGCCTACGTGCGCTCGCGTTCCGTCGATTTCGGCATCCCTTCGTCGCAGTTCGAGCGCAAGGACATCCACGTGCACGTGCCGGAAGGCGCGACGCCGAAGGATGGCCCGTCGGCCGGTGTCGCGATGGTGACCGCCATCGTGTCCGTGCTGACCGGGATCCCCGTGCGCAAGGATGTCGCAATGACCGGCGAGATCACGCTGCGTGGCCGGGTGCTGCCGATCGGTGGTCTCAAAGAGAAGCTGTTGGCGGCGCTGCGCGCTGGTATCAAGCGCGTGCTGATCCCCGAGGAAAACGTGAAAGATCTCGCCGACATCACCTACGAGGTGAAGAAGGCCCTCGAGATCATTCCGGTCAGCCGGGCAGACGATGTGCTGAAGAATGCGCTGGTCCGGATGCCAGAGCCGATGACGTGGGCGGACGACGAGGCGGCAAACCTCGCCAGCAAGGATGCCAAGGACAGCCAGCGTCCCGTCGCACATTGACGCGCGGCTCAAGGGTGACAGCTGTTCACTGCAATATTTTCCCCCGGATGGACCTTCCATCCGGGGTTTTTCGTGTGCTTGCCACGGGACTTGCGGCAATCCAGAGAATTTCCCGTATTTACGGGCTTTTTCACAGGTTTTTCTGCTTGACGGGACGGCCGCGAGCCGCTTGTTAGTGACCAATCTGTTGCATTTGCAGCGGAGTCGGCTGGGCCTGACGGATTGTCCCCCCCACGCTGCCAGACTCTGGCTTGGGCCCATCGGTCGACCAAACCATTTCCAGTAGATCCACTCGAGCACAAGGAACGCTCCCCCATGAGCAAGCAAGACCTCATCGACGCCGTGGCGCAGAACGCCGACATTACCAAGGAAAAGGCGGGTGCCGCCGTCAATGCGATGATCAGCTACATCGAGCAGACGCTCGCCAAGGGCGAGGAAGTGTCGATGCCGCCGCTCGGCAAGTTCAAGATCTCCGCCCGCAAGGCGCGCGACGGCCGCAATCCCACCACTGGCGCCACGATCAAGATCCCCGCGTCGAACGTCCCGAAGTTCCAGCCGTCCAAGACGCTGAAGGACGCGGTCAACAAGTGAGTTGATCCCGACCGCTCACGCGGCGCGACGATACACGCGGCGTCCGGGGAAACCCGGGCGCCGTTGGTGTTTCGGCAGCGATAATCCGGTGGTCGATGGTGGGAGGTGAGGGGTGCGAACCCCCGACATCTTCGGTGTAAACGTGGCAGTCTAGGTCTAGCGGTGTTGATATTGTTGGGCTTTGTGGCTTGTGGTGTGGCTGCTGTTTGCCACGGTTGCCATGATGTCCTGTCGGTTTGGGTTCCGATGACGCTAGAGCACTTCGGTATGCCGGCGTCCCTCGCGACGCCCCATTTTATTACTGTGTGCTCGGGTGAGGATAGACGAGGTCTTGGGAGGAGATCGGGAGGAGCCAGGGAGGAATGCAGTTCGGGCGGCAGTAATATTATGACTGTGTGCTCGGGTTCGCGGTTTTCGCAT
>CAMDMH010000078.1 GCA_945901835.1 Devosia equisanguinis
AGGGAATGAAGGGCGCCGACGGTCGAGGTGTGTGTGAATTGCGGCGTGAGGGGCGTCATGTCATAACAAGCAACGACAAGGCGCCCCGCCGACGGTCGCCGACCACCCGCAACCGATCCGCCTTTCGGCGTTTTGCAAGAGGCTCATATTGCTATTCATTGTTGCAACTCACACTCGGATACGCCATCAGTATTCTTCGGTGAGATTGGCCTCAATCGAAAGAACCGCTTGCCAGACGGCGGGAACGACAAAATCGATGAACGGAGGGAGAGACGATGCGAGGGGGACGTGCTGTTCTCGTTGGGCTCGCCGCGGTTGTGGTGTGTTCCGTGACTGCCTCGGCGCAAGCGCCACTGACCGATAGCGAGAAAGAGATCGAGAAGTATCGCGAGATGATCTCCGATCCCATGTCGAACCCAGGTTTCCTGAATGTGGACCGCGGCGAGGCGCTGTGGAAGCTGAAGCGCGGCGCAAAGGACGTCACCCTCGAGCAGTGCGACCTCGGCGAAGGTGCCGGCAAGCTCGACGGCGCCTATGCCAAGCTGCCGCGCCACTTCAAGGATACCGACAAGGTCATGGACCTCGAGCAGCGGTTGCATTGGTGCATGCAGAATCTGCAGGGCCTCGACACCGCCGACGTCGTCAAACGCAAGTTCGGCGGCCCCGGCCGTACCTCCGACATGGAGGACCTGGTCGCCTTCATCGCCAACAAGTCGAGCGGCATGAAGCTCGCCACACCCGTCCAGCATCCCAAGGAAAAGGAGATGTACGAGGTCGGCGAGGCGATGTTCTACCGCCGTGGCGGCCAATGGGACTTCTCGTGCGCAACCTGCCACTCCGAGGACGGCAAGCGCATTCGCCTGCAGGGTCTCCCCAATCTCGGCAAGCCGGGCAAGCAGGTCCAGGAGACGATGGGCTCTTGGCCCACTTACCGGGTGTCGCAGAGCAACGTCCGCACCATGCAGCACCGGTTGTGGGACTGCTATCGGCAGATGCGCTGGCCGGCCCCGGACTACCTGTCCGACGGCCTCACCGCTCTGACCGTCTACCTCAACAAGAACGCCGAGGGGGCCGACATCCAGGTGCCCTCGATCAAGCGCTGAAGCTAAGGGAGAACAACCATGAATTACCTTGTTCTTGCTGCTGGCGCCACCGCACTGGTCATGGTCGCCACGTCGTCGTTTGCGCAACAGAAGCCGCAGGTAGATGCCGCGCTTGTGGACAGGTATGTAGCCGCGACGTTCAAGGGCGCGTCGGATGAATGGAAGAAGCGCATCGAGCAGGACGCGTCGCAGAAATTGTGCTCGCAGTACCGGAACGAGTTGCCGGCGGGGGAGGTGCAGAGTTCGTTGGCGCGGGAGAAAGCAGCGCTGAAGTTTCCAGCCGACGGCAAGGTGATCGGCGACTGGAAGAAGGGCCAGCAATTCGCTCAGCGCGGCACCGGAGGCCAATTCAGCGACGGTCCGTCAACGCCGAAGGGGGGCAATTGCTATGCCTGTCACCAGCTTTCCAGCGCCGAGTTGAGCTATGGCACGATGGGCCCTTCATTGACGGAATACGGCAAGATCAGAAAGTTCTCTGCCGCCGGTGCCAAGGATGCCTACGCAAAGATCTACAACGCCCAGGCGTTGTTCCCCTGCTCGAACATGCCCAGGTTCGGGCACAACGGCTTTCTGAACGAGCAGGAGATCATGGACGTGGTGGCCTATCTTTTCGATCCGGAAAGCCCCGTCAACAAATGAGAGATCGCCGCGTATGAGGCACGGCTTGGCGAGGCGGCGGGCGTCGTGGTGGCTGATCGTCACCGCGATTCTCGTGTCGGTCGCAACCGCGATCTCTTCCGGCCATGGATCAGCACAAGTGCCGGCGCAGGGCTCGGCGCATCTCGGGCCGCTCGAGCTTCTCATGTTCGAGGAGCCAGGGTGCCCCTGGTGCCGTCGTTGGCAAACCGAGGTCGGCATCGGCTATCCGCAATCGTCAGAGGGCAAACAGGCGCCGCTCAGGATCGTGCAGGTCCATGCGCCGCTGCCGGCCGGCATCCAATTCGCAACGGCGGTGCGGGTGTCGCCGACGTTCGTGCTGGTCGCGCATGGCCGCGAGATCGGGCGAATCACCGGCTATCCGGGCGCGGAGTTTTTCTGGCCCATGCTCGAAGATCTGCTGCGTAAATCGGAGGCAGCATCGGCTCCTGCCCTCGATGTGCCGGGGAAGGCGCCGTGAACCAGATCCTCAGCCGGGAGACGGTGGAAGCGCCCGGCCGCGATGCCGAGGTTTCTTCGGAATTGAAGCGGCTGTCCATCAAGGCGCGCAAGGCGGCCGAGTTCCTCAAGGCGTTGGCGCACGAGAACAGGCTGCTGATCCTGTGTCTGCTGGCCGAGCAGGAGCGTTCGGTCACCGAACTCGAGGAACTGCTGGCGCTCAGCCAGCCGACAGTGTCGCAACAACTCGCCCGGCTCCGTCTCGACGGACTCGTGGAAACGCGGCGCGAGGGGCGCACCATCTATTACAGTCTCGCCGACGAAGCGACGCGCACCTTCATCGCGGCCGTCTACGACAAGTTTTGCCGCGAGTAGTGTACCGCTCGCCACCGCCGTCCTCCATCCGCCGTCTCCGCCTTCGAGCGATGCAATCGACTAGGCTTCTGGTCGGGGGGCGACGGAGTTCTCACGACAAGCCCCACGAGGGGCGTGAGCGCGGCCGCGGGCGAGACTGAAACCGGGCAGCACTGCCGCCCCTGTCACGATGAGAGACCTTCATGAGCAGATTGCGCATTCACGCCGAGAACCACAACGTCGACCGTATCGGCTGGCTCCGTGCGGCCGTGCTCGGTGCCAATGACGGCATTGTCTCGACGGCGAGCCTCATCGTCGGCGTGGCCGCCGCCGCGGCGAAGCCGAGCGACATCCTGTTGACCGGAGTCGCCGGTCTCGTCGCCGGGGCGATGTCGATGGCGGCCGGAGAGTATGTGTCGGTGAGTTCCCAGTCCGACACCGAGCAAGCCGATCTCGCTCGCGAGACCAAGGAACTTGCCGATACGCCTGATCTCGAACGGGAAGAACTGGCCCAGATCTACGTCGATCGCGGGGTCGATCACGAACTTGCCGTAAAAGTTGCCGCTCAGCTCATGGCCAAGGACGCTTTAGGCGCTCACGCGCGCGACGAGTTGGGAATATCCGAGATCACCACGGCCCGTCCCGTAAAGGCGGCGCTCACGTCGGCGGCCACGTTCGCGGTCGGCGCCGCGATGCCGCTCGCCATGGTGGTTGTTTCGCCGGCGGGTATGCTCATCCCGATCGTATCCGTCGCCTCTTTGGGCTTCCTCGCCTTGCTGGGCGCGGTCGGGGCGAAGGCCGGCGGTGCCGACATCATGAGGGCCACGGCACGCGTCACGTTCTGGGGCGCGCTCGCCATGATCGCCACTGCCGGTATCGGCAAGCTGTTCGGAGCCGTCGTTTAGCCGGAATCCGCTCACGAACCCGATCTCGTCCGCCCCCTTTCGAGGGCCAGAAAGCAGCCTGGCGCCGCATCCGTTCGGGGCCGAGCACACCGCCGACTGCTTATCGGTTGAAATTGCTCTATAGGTTCGAGTCGTGGTCAAATTCGCCCGGTCGATGGAGCGCGAAGGCGGTTCCATCTTTCCTGCTGCTGCTTTGGCGTCATGTGTGTTCGCTAGGATCGCCTCACGGGAGGCGGGTCTTTAGTACGCCCGCTCTCGGTCGGGCAGGTCCCCTGGAGAGGCTCGAATGAGCAATGCGAAGGCCAAGGGCCGTGATGACAATGAAAAACCTGCGGGACCGCCGCAGGGGGCGCAGCGGTTTTACAATCGTGAGCTGTCCTGGCTGCAATTCAACCGCCGGGTGCTCGAGGAAGCGAGCAATACGCAGCATCCCTTGCTCGAGCGGCTACGGTTCCTGTCGATCGCGGCGTCGAACCTCGACGAGTTCTACATGGTTCGTGCAGCGGGTCTGTTCGGTCTGCTCCGGGCCGACGTCAACGTCCCCAGTATCGACGGTCTGACACCTGCGCAGCAGCTCGCCCAGATCAACACGTTCGCTGGCAGGCTGTCTGATACCAAGCAACAGTGCTGGCGGGAGTTGCTGGCGTTGATGCAACGCGAGGGCATCCTGATCCTCGAGCCGGGCGAACTCTCGAAGGCCGAAATCAAGTGGCTGCGGCACGAGTTCATGACGCATGTTTTCCCGATCCTGACGCCGATCAACGTCGATCCCGCCCATCCCTTTCCGTTCATCCAGAACAAGGGGCTGACCCTCGTGCTCGAGATGTCGAACCCGGACGGCAAGGGGATGGTCGGGCTGATCCCGATTCCGGCGATGATGGAGCGCTTCCGCCGGCTGCCGCAGCGCGCGGGCGATCCGTCGATTCGCTTCGTGCGCATCGAGGCGGTGATCGGCTTGTTCGTGGCCGAGCTGTTTCCGAATTTCAAGATCGGCCGCGGTGGGGCGTTCCGGGTGCTGCGAGACAGCGACATCGAGTTCCAGGAGAAGGCTGAGGATCTGACGCGTGCGTACGAATCGCAGTTGCGGCGGAGGCGTCGTGGCAATGTGATCCGGCTCGAAATCGAGGAGTCGATGCCCGAAACGCTTCGGCAGTTCGTGATCGGGGAGCAGCGCGCGGCGCCGGAATCGGTGTTCGTCAAGCCCGGCATGCTGGGGCTTGCCGATACGCAGCATCTGATCGTGCCGGATCGTCCCGACCTCGTGTTCAAGCCCTACAACCCGCGTTTTCCCGAGCGCATCCGGGAGTACAACGGCGACGTGTTCGCGGCGATCCGGGCCAAGGATCTCGTCGTCCACCACCCCTACGAATCGTTCGAGGTGGTGCTGCAGTATCTGCGGCAGGCGGTGGCCGATCCCGACGTGCTCGCGATCAAATGGACGCTCTATCGGACGACCCGTGAAAAGAGCCCGATCGTCGCGGCGTTGAAGGAAGCGGCAGAGGAGGGCAAGTCCGTCACTGCGGTGATCGAACTCAAGGCGCGGTTCGACGAGACGACGAATATCTCCCTGGCGCGGGAGCTCGAAAAGGTCGGCGTACAGGTCGTCTACGGCTTCATGGAGCTGAAGACGCATGCCAAGCTCGGCCTCGTGGTGCGGCGCGAAGGAGCCGATATCGCCACGTACTGCCACATCGGGACCGGCAATTATCACCCCGTGACCGCGCGGGTTTACACGGACTTGTCGTTTTTCACCGCGGATCGGGCGATCGGCCGCGACGTCACGCGCATCTTCAACTTCGTGACGGGCTACGGTAAGCCCACCGATCTCGAGGTGCTGTCCGCGAGCCCCGCCGGCATTCGCGACCGCATGATGCGCAACATTCAAGCCGAGATCGAGCACGCTAAGGCCGGACGCCCCGCTGCGATCTGGGCCAAGATGAACGCGCTCGTCGATCCGGGAATAATCCTGGCGCTCTACGAGGCGAGTCAGGCCGGCGTACAGATCGATCTCATGGTGCGAGGCATCTGCTGTCTGAGGCCCGAGATACCCGGTATGTCGGAGAATATCAGGGTAAAGAGCTTGGTCGGGCGTTTCCTGGAGCACGCTCGGATCTATTGCTTCGGAAACGGTCACGGGCTGCCGTCTCCGGGGGCCAATGTGTACATCAGTTCGGCGGACATGATGCCGCGCAACCTTGACCGGCGCGTAGAGGTTATGGTTCCGATCGTGAACCCGACGGTTCATGAACAGATTCTCGGGCAGATCATGGTTGCCAATATGGTCGACAACGAGCAGAGCTGGCGCATTCTGCCGGATGGCTCGTCGGTGAGGATCGCCCCGGAAGCCGGCAGCGAAGGGTTCAATGCGCATCGCTACTTCATGACCAATCCCAGCCTTTCGGGGCGCGGACGGGCGCTCGAGGAAAACATGCCGCCACGCGTCAACCTCAGTCGGAGAACATGAGACGGCCATTCTCGAGTTTGCTGAGCGACGGCTCTGGGCGCGGCAGCTCGGATGCGCGCGGGCTTGCGGAGCTGGAGCCGATCGGCATCGTCGATATCGGCTCGAACTCCGTGCGTCTGGTCGTGTACGATGGCGCAGTTCGCGCGCCGACGCCGCTGTTCAATGAGAAGGACAGCTGCAAACTTGGCCGCAGCATCGCTTCGACGGGCAGGCTCGACGAGGACAGCGTCGCCAGCGCATTGGCGACGCTCAGCCGTTTCCGAGCGATCACCCGCGTGCTCGGTGTCAAGAACATCCGCGCGTTCGCGACGGCGGCCGCGCGCGAGGCCTCCAACGGCGCCGAGTTCCTGGCCAACGGCGAGCGCGCGCTGGGCATGCCGATCCTGTTGCTGACTGGTGAGCGCGAAGCGGAACTGGCAGCCCTCGGCATTCAGATGGGTTTTGGTGCGGCCGACGGCGTTACCGGGGACATGGGCGGTGGTAGCCTCGAACTCGTCGACGTGGGGCCGGCGGGCCGGCGTAACGCGATGACGTTGCCGCTAGGGGGGCTGCGGCTGATCGACGTCGTTAACGGCAGGATCGACCGGGCCGTCGGTGTGGTCGACGAGCAGTTGCAGCGCGTGTCCTGGGCGGGAGCGGGCAAGGGTCGGCCGTTCTATGCCGTGGGCGGCACCTGGCGAGCCCTGGCCAAGCTGCATATGGCCTATTCGAACTATCCGCTCGGCGTGCTGCACGGCTACGCCATTCCGGCGAAGGAGGCGCTTCGGTTCTGCGAGGCGCTGCGCAAGGGCAAGAAGGTTCGCGGGCTGGATGACGTGTCACGCGCGCGGCGTGACGTGTTGCCCTATGGCGCGCTCGTGCTGGAGCGGGCGCTCGAGCGCTTGCAGTCGTCCGAGGTCGTGTTCTCGGTATTCGGCATTCGAGAGGGCGCGCTGTTCGATCTGCTGCCTGTGACGGAGCGGCAACGGGACCCTCTGCTTGCCTTCTGCGAGGATCTCGCGCGGTTGCGGTCGCGCTCTCTGGTGCACGCCCGGGAGTTGTGTACCTGGACGGATGCCCTGTGGGCCGAGATCGGGCAGAAGGAGACGCCGGAGGAGCAGCGACTGCGACATGCGGGCTGCCTGCTGTCGGATATCGGCTGGCGGATCAACCCGGATTTCCGCGGCGAGCAGAGCCTGAACGTCATCGCGCATTCGGCGATGGCGGGGATCGATCACCCCGGCCGCGTGTTCCTGGCGCTGACGGTCTACCTGCGGCATGCCGGGCCGACCGAGCCGCTGGAGCGGCTGGCCGACCGGCTTCGACCGCTCGGCGCACTGTTCTCCAACGATCGCCGCGCGCTGAAGCGGGCGCGCATTCTGTCGGCTGCGATCCGCACGGCGCACATGCTTTCGATGGGCCATCCCGGGATCATCGACGAGGCGCCGATCAAGGCCGAGGGCCAACGGTTGATTTTCACCCTGCCACGGGCGCATGCGGGGCTCGACGGCGACCGGTTGCGCCGCCGGTTCGATGCGCTGGCGAGGCTCGTCGAATTCGCTCCGGTAGTTCGCATCGGGACATGACAAATTGAGCTTGCGCGGCGCGGTTTCGTGCTACACGCGTGTCGGGCTAAATCTGAGTTTCACGCTCCATGGCCGACGATCCATATCTGCTGCTCGGCGTTGCCAAGAATGCTACGTCTGAGGATATCTCCAAGTCGTTCCGTAAGCTGGCCAAGGAGCTGCATCCCGATCTCAATCCGGGCAACAAGGCTTCCGCGGAGAGATTCCAGAAGGTGTCGGCGGCGTACGAGCTGCTCAGTGATGCGGAGAAGCGGGCCAAGTTCGATCGGGGCGAGATCGACGGCGCCGGCGAGCCTCGCCGAGGGTACAATCCGTACGGCGGCGGTGCGCCCTTCGGGGGGCGCGGCGGCCGGCCCGGCGGCGGTCCCGGAGCTGGAGGCCCCGCCGACGATCGCGGCTTCGGCGAGGTCTTTGCCGATCTGTTCGGCGGCGCGCGCGGGGGGCGGGCACGCCCGGCCAGCACCAAAGGGCAGGACGTCCGCTACACGCTCGAGGTGGAGTTCCTCGAAGCGGTTCCAGGAACGCGCAAACGTGTGACACTGCCGGAAGGCGGCGTGCTGGATCTCGTGGTGCCCGAAGGCGTCGACGACGGGCAGGTGCTGCGCCTCAAGGGGAAGGGCCGCGCCAGCCCGCGTGGCGGCGAGCCCGGGGACGCGCTGGTCGAGATCAAGGTGCGCACCCATCGCGACTTCAAGCGCCAGGGCGACGATATCGTGCTCGATCTCGCGATCTCGATCGACGAGGCGGTGCTGGGCGCGAAAATCGAGGTGCCGACGGCGACAGGTCGGGTGGCGCTGACGCTGCCGAAGGGCACGAGTTCGGGCACTGTCTTCCGGCTGCGCGGCAAAGGCGTGCGCAACCTGACGACGGGGGCCACGGGAGACCAGCTCGTGACCGTGCGGATCGTGCTACCCGAGACGATCGACGAGCAGCTTTCCTATTTCATGTCGGAGTGGCGTCAGAAGAACGCCTATGATCCGCGCAAGTAGGCACTTGATTACTCAGGCATTTCCGCTGTTGCCTCGATACCTGGTCATCCCGGTGCTCGTCACCTGAATCCAGAGCGCGCTAGTCGGCGACGTTCGAGTACGGGGCGCGCTGGGTTACGGGGGCAAGTCCCGGTGCGACTTCATTACTTTGGACCGTCGGCGGAGACAAATCGGTAAGCAAGGAGCAAATTGGGCACACACAATTTCTCGGTCGCCGATTGATGATTTGGCGCTTCCGGGCCAGAAGTCGTGTGCGTCCTCATTTTGTCCCTCTACAGCGGAGCCGTCATGGCCGCCCTTCTGTCCAACGCCGACATCATCGACACCCGTTTCCGGGCAGCACTCGAGCGCATGGCGGAGGCGGGGCGGCTCAGGACCTATGACAAGCCCGTCGACACGCACCTGGAAATCGCCGCGATCATGAAGCGGCTGGATGGCGGGCCAGCCATCATGTTCAACGATCCCAAGAGCTACGGGATGCCGGTGCTCGGCAATTTCCTGTCGGCGCAGGCGAATTGCGAGGCGGCGTTCGGCGTTGACTTCCTCGCCATCCGTACTTTCGTGGCGCGCGCGCTGGGCGCTCCGATCCCGCCGCAGATCGTCAAGAAGGCCGCGGCGCAGGATGTCGTGCTGACCAAGGGCTTCGATCTCCGAAAGCTGCTGCCGGCATTGCATCATACGGCGGAGGACGCAGGCCGCTTCGTGACCGCGGGTATCGTCATCACCAAAGATCCCGAAACCGGCATTTACAACGCGTCCTATCATCGCCTGCAATTGCTGGGCCCCGATCGGACGGGATTGAAGCTCGATCTCGGGCGGCACCTCCGGCTCGCCTGGGAGCGGGCAAAGGCCAAGAAGCAGGATCTGCCGATGGTCG
>CAMDMH010000079.1 GCA_945901835.1 Devosia equisanguinis
GGCCGAGGTGCCGCGCGAGTCCGATCCCTCTCCCTCCAGCGTGTTGCCGCAACGTCACCGCCAACGCCTCGCCGTCAACCCGGCCGACGACGCGCATCGCGTTGCAACGGGGCCGCCGAGCAGAGGATTATGGCGAATAGAACAGGCTAAATCGTTTCACGAAATTTGGCGCTATGCCGAGAAGCACGGTCTCGGTTGGACTCCGGGCGACCTCGTGCGAAATTTCGGCTTTATGCAGGTTGCCCTGAATTTCCTCTTGCTTCTGCCGTTTGGAATATTCATGCGCGCCCTATTCCGCACCTTGCTCATCGACACGTTGCTATTGGCATTTCTTGTCTCACTCCTGTTCGAGTCGACACAGTTCACGGGCCTCTGGGGTTTCGCTGACTGCCCATACCGGTTATTCGATGTCGACGATCTTTACTTCAACACCCTCGGTGCGGGTGTCGGGTGGCTGTTGTGGAATATATTTTTTCATATAGTGCCGGATCCGTCGGCACCGGAGCACGAGATGTGGTACCGGCGCTGGAAGACGCCCCCAGCAGGAGACGGGCCACGCGTCCCATAGCGGTCGATGACGCAATCTACGTTTCGTTCCGGTCGGCAGATTCAGGTTCAGATGATGTCGTGGCCGTGCGCGGGGACCTGGGGTCAGACCCGCGGGGTCTGACCCTACGTGCGCCGGCTCCTCAAGCTGAGCTGCGAGATAAACAGCTACGCCCGCATGTGGTGCAGCCGCTCAGGCCGGTGCAGGAAGATCGACGACCAACCGGGAATTCGGTCCGCCGCAGCATACCGCAGGAGCTTCACTAAGCGCGCCTGCTCCCTTATCCTTGCTGCCAAATCGGAAAGACAGCGGAGCGAAACGATGTTCGTGACAAACGGGTGGTATGCGGCGAGCTGGTCCAAGGACCTCGGCGAGAAGCCGGTCGCGCGGAAAATCATGAACGAGGACATCGTTCTTTTTCGCGGCGGCGACGGGAAGGCCGCCGCGCTCGAAGACCGCTGCTGCCATCGCGCTGCGCCGCTGTCGATCGGCGAGGTCGTCGGCAACGACCTGATGTGCGGCTATCACGGCTTGAAGTTCGCCGCCGACGGCCGCTGCACGGATATTCCCGGTCAGAAGGACATCCCTGCGCGCGCGCACGTTCGGGCCTATCCGATCGAAGAGCGCTGGAATGTCGTGTGGATCTGGATGGGCGATCCGGCCAAGGCCGACCGCTCGAAGATCGAGGCGCTGCCGTGGCTCGACAGCCCCGAATGGACGGCGACGCCCGGCTATCTGCATCTGAAATCGAATTACCTGCTGCTGATCGACAACCTGCTCGATCTCACTCACGTTGCCTACGTCCACAAGAAGACAATATCCGGCGACCCGCGCGAGGCGACGACGCCGACCAAGACGGAGCGCGTCGACAACGGCGTGCGCAACGGCCGCTGGATGATCGATTTCGTGCCGCCTCCGCTGTTCGCGAAGGCCGGCCAGTTCACGTCCAACGTCGACCGCTGGCAGCACGTGACGTGGAAAGCGCCGGCAACCGTCTATCTCGATGTCGGCTGCGCGAAGACGGGGACCGGCGCGCCCGAAGGCGACCGCAGCCAGGGCATCTCGATCTGGTCGACGCATCTGGCAACGCCCGAGACCGAGACCTCGACGCACTACTTCTTCTGCTTCGCGCGCAACTTCAAGCTGGGCGATCCCCAGATGTCGCAGATGCTGTACGAGGGCTCGAAGGTGACGTTCGAGGAAGATCTGGTGGTGCTGGAGCAGCAACAGCAGAAGGTTCAAGGCGGCTCGATCGAAGGATTGTTCGACATCCCGAACGATGCCGCCCAATTGCAGATGCGGCGCATGATGCGGCAGCTCGCGGCAGCGGAGGGGAGTTCGCCTGGGTAGATCGCAGGGCTGTTCGAGGTGGCGCCGCGGCGCAGCAGTCGGTGGCATCCGGTGGCTGCAATGCGCCGCCCAACTCGAGATCAGATCGCGATCGGCGACATGCGGTTGATTATCTCGCGTGCAACGGTGTAGGCGGTCGACATCGACGTCTTCGGATTGTCCGGCGACGGCTTGCCGACGATGCGGATTTCCATGTCGGCGCAGGCCGACGTGAGCTTGAACTCGTGCACGTTGCCGGGCGCTGCGGGATCGGCGATGAGGCGCACGTTCACGTTGTCGAGACCGACGCTGGCGATAGCGATCGTGGCGGCGGAGTTCGCGTTCTGCGGATAATCGCGTGCAGCGGCGCGCGCGGTTCCTTCATAGAAGACGGTCTCGGCCGTGACGTGATCGAGATCGATCAGCTTCTCGGCGGGCGTTCCCTTCCAGGCCCTGGGTGCTTTGCGCGAGGTGTAGGTGATGCTCTCGATGCCGGAGAGGCGGGCGGCCGACAGCAGGTCGATGCCGCCGATCGCGCCGGAGCACAGGATCATGCGCGCGCCGGAGGCTTCTGCCGCATCGCGCAGTGCGTTGCGCAGCGTATCGTCGGTAAGCGAGCCGATCGAGACGACGAGAAGGTCGGTGCCGGAGCCAAGAACCTTTGTGCCGTAGGCTTTCACCGCGGCGTGTCCGGCGCATTCCACGACGAGATCGTAGCGCTGCGACAGGAACGCGTCCGCATCGGTGAAGACCTCGGCGTGGTTCGCGATGCGCGGGCCGCAACGTTCGACCAGCGCGCGCGCGCCGTCGGCCACCGCCGGCAGCGTGAGGAGCGACAGGCGCTCCATCGGCTTGGGCATGTTGCGGGCGACCGCTTCGAGCATCGGGGCTGCGATGGCGCCGCTGCCGATCACGCCGAGAGATTTGAATGCCATCCTTGGATGCTCCTGGAAGCCGCGAAGCAGCGATGCCCGCTCATGTCACGATCAGATGAAGCGGGAAACGCCGCCAGAAATTTCGAGCGTTGCGCCCGTGATGTAGCTTGCCGCAGGCGATCCCAGAAAGGCAACTGCGCGCGCCACTTCCTCTGGCTTGCCGAAGCGGGCGAGCGGGATATGACGGGGCTTCGCCTGCTCGACCAGCCAATCGTCGCGGGACTGGCCGGGCTTACCCATCGTCTCGAAACGTCGATGCCACTGGCCGGACTCGATCACGCCCAGAACAATGGTGTTGACGCGGATCTGCGGGGCCAACTCGCCGGCCATCGATTTGAGTAGGCTCTGCACGCCGGCGCGGGCGGCCGATGTGCACACCATGTGCGGCTCGGGCTGGAGTGCGAGAAGCGAGTTGACGCCGACAATGGCGGGCGCGCCGCTCATTCTCAACAGCGGGATGAAGGCGCGCAGCGTGTGGATCTGGCCGAAGAACTTCTGCTCGAGCTCGGCGCGCCAGGCTTCGTCCGTCGTGTCGGCGAACTTCGACAGGCGGCCTTCGCCGGCATTGTTGACAAGCAGATCCAGCGTGCCGAACGAGCGGGCGACCCGGTGAGCGAAGGCGTTCATTGTGCCGGCATTCGTCACATCCGCCAACTCGGCGACGAGGTTGCCACTGCCGTGCGCCTCCTCCAACTCTGTGCGGGCGCTTGCCAACCGCTCGGCGTTGCGGCCGCAGATGGCGACACGCGCGCCTTCCGCCAGAAGAAGCGACGCCGTGGCCAGGCCGATACCCGCCGTTCCGCCCGTCACGACCGCAGTCTTGCCGAAAAGTCCAAGATCCATTTGTGATTCTCCAAGAGGAAAGTCAGCGCTGACGGGCGCGCGTCGGTGCGGTGGCAACGGCTGCAGGACGAAGGGGGGTGCGGACATTTCCAAGACGGCGACTGATCAGGGCTGCAGCTTCGCGCACAGCTACGATGATTGCGCTGCGGCGTCCGCGCGCGCCGCCGAATGCGCTGTCGGGTCCGGATGCGTTGATGGCTGCGGTGACAGCGCCGGTGTGATCGAACACGGGGGCAGCTATGGAGTCGATGCCTTGCTCATAGCTAGAGCGGCTGTCGACGACGCCTTGTTCGCGAATCTTGGCCAGTTCAGCGTGAAGGGCTGTGATCGTCGTCGGCGTCGAGGCGGTGACCGCGAAGAGGTCCGCTCCGTCGAAGAGCACATCGACGGCCTCGCGCGGCTTGTGGGCGAGGATCGCGCGGCCCATGGATGAGGCGTGCGCGGGAAGTCGCGTGCCGATGCGCACGTTGCTCACGAGATGCACCTCGGGCGTGGCGCGGACCACGTACAGCACCTCGCGCCTTTCGAGGATACCTAGGTGACACGACAGGCCGAGCCGTTCGGCCAATCCGGACAACACCGGACCTGCTGCTTGCGCAACGTCGAGCGACGACAGCTTTTGCGCGGCAAGCTCGATCATGCCGGTGCCGAGCATATAGTCGTCCCCGCCCGGCGCGGCCTCGATCATCCCCTCGGCCTCCAATGTGTGCAGCAGCCTCAGCAACGTGGTGCGGTTGATCCCGATTTCGCGGGCGGCCTGGCTCTGATTGGCGACGGAGCGCCCCGCCGCGATGTGGCGCAAGACCTTGATGGCGCGCACGACGGGCGGCACCGAATAGGCCGGCGCCTGTTGCAGTGTGATCGAGGGCTTCGTCATCATGGCTGGTTCAATTCTCCGCCGGAACCGGCGGTGCGAAAGCGGCAACGAGTTCGGCTACAGCCTCCGGTTTCTCCTGGGGAACCGCATGGCCTGCTTCGGGGATCGTCTCGAAGCGATGGCCGAGCGACGGCGACGCCGCTGCGATGGCATCGTAGAGACGTCTGCAGTTCGCGGGCGGCGTTACTGTGTCCTCGACGCCGACAAGCACGAGCGTCGGCATGCCGATGTGACCTGCTTCTCCGACGAGATCGGCGCAGGACAACATGCGCGAAGCGTGGGCATAGCCCGGCAGCTTCACTTCGCTCATGCCTTTCACCACGCCTGCGACGAGAACGGGATCATGGGAAGCATGCACGAGGCGGGGGCCGCGCGTGGCCGCGAAACGCGAAGCGCCTTCGGCGATCATGGCGTCGAGTCGGGCCGCGGCGGGAGGCGCCAATGGCTCGCCGGGTTTCGTGGCGTACCCAAGCGCGGGCGATGCAAGGATCAATCGAGCGACGCGCTTGGGGAGATTTCGCGCGAAGCGACCGGCGACGAGAGCGCCCATCGAATGGCCGAGAAGGTCGATGGTGCCGATCCCGAGACGATCGAGCACACCAAGCAAGGCGGCCGCATAGTCGTCTGCCGGCGGCCATTCGCTCGACAGAGGCGTGGAGGCGCCATAACCCGGCGCATCCCAGGCCAGGAGAGGACGCGACGGCGCCATCAAGGTCATCATCGCGGCGAACGACTGGGAATTGCTGCCGATGCCGTGCAACAGGACGAGCGGACGGCCACTCGCTCCGCCCGCGCGGAGAAGCGAGATGCCACCACTCGCCTCGCGTCGTGGTTCATTCGTCATCGCGCCTCTCGCTTATCGCTGTCACCAACCTGCTACTTCTTCGCCCGCTTGATCTTCGCGATCGGATGATCGGGCGGATAGGTCGGCGTCACCGGCTTCGGGTTGCCGATCATCACGCACATCAGCGCTTCTTCGATCCCCTCGTTGACGAGGCCGCGATAGACGCCGGGCGGCACGGAGAGCAGGTCGCGCTCGGTGAGCACAGTCTCCCACTTTTTACCCTTGTGCTCGATCATGAAGCGGATCTTGTGTCCCTTCAGGATAAAGAACACCTCCTCGGCATCCGTGTGGATGTGCAGCGGGCCTTCGCATCCGGCCGGCAATATCATGGTCGAGAATGTGAAGTGGCCCGCCGGAACGGAGTCGTCGTCGCTATCCACCCCCGTGCCGCCGGTGCCGACATAGCGGAGCTGCGCGCGGCGGTACTTCGGGTCGTAGTCGGCCTGGAACTTGAGCGCATCCCAGTCCGGCGTCCGCGTCGCGTAACGCACGACGCACTTTTCGAGCCACTGGTCGAAGGTCTTGCCCTCGGGGAGTTGCACGTCATCCGGGTCGATCTTGGGGAACTTCGCGTGCTCTGTCATGTTCGTTCTCCTTTGTTTAGTGGTCGAAATGGCGGCATGCTCGCCGTCTATTTCAGAGCTTTCGGTATGTAGTGCAGCACCCGCGTCTCGATGGCTGCGACGACACCGTAGAGAACGATGCCGATCACGGTCAGAAGCATGATCGCGTTGAAAACCATCGCGGCGTTAGCCTGCCCCTCGGCGTAGGTGATGAGGTAACCGAGCCCCGTATTTCCGCCGACCAACTCGCCGACAGTGACGCCGATCACAGCGAGCGTCGCGCCGATGCGCAGTCCAGCCATCAACGCGGGCAGCGATGCGGGGAATTCGATCTTCCAGAAGATCTGCGAGCGGCTCATCGAGTAGGCGCGCGCGAGATTGACCATGTCGCGGTCGACGGTCTTCATCGACTGCAGCACGTTCACGAGAATCGGGAAGAACACGATCAGGATGGTGACGAGCAGCTTGGGCCAGAAGGTATATCCGAACCACATGATGAAGAGCGGTGCGAACGCCACCTTCGGCGCGATCTGCAGGCCGAGAATGTAGGGCGAGAGGATACGCTCCCAGAACTGCGACATGCCGAGCAGATAGCCGCCGGCCGCACCCATCAGACTGCCGACCAGGAAGCCGATGGTCGTCATGACAGCCGTCGAGATCGTATGGCGCAACAGGTTTTCGGAGAGCGCCATGCGGAACAGTTCCGCGACGGTCTGGGAGAACGTCGGGATGATGTACTTCGGCACGCGGAAGAACGGCGGCAGGAACTCCCACGCCGCGACCGCGACCACGGCGACGACGACAATGGCAATGAAGTCGCGGACGGACATGGTGAACCTTTGTAGGTTGGGTTAGCTGCGCGGAGCGCTGCGTAACCCAACGTCTTGTCGATATGCCGGGAAATGCGGGTTACGCGCTTTTGCGCTTACCCGACCTTAGGATCTACGGATCAGTTCCCGATCATGTCGTTGGTGTAAGTGTCCTTGATCGGCACTGCCGTCTGGACGATACCGTTGCCGACATAGAACTTCTGCACGGCGGCAAGGCGCTTCTCGTCGAACTTGCCGAGGTTGGCATTGGCCGGGCCATACACCAGCTTGGCGTAGCGGCGCATGATGTCCTCCATCGCCTTCTCCTTGCCGGCGTGCTGCGTTACGGCAGCGACATAATCCTTCGCGGCCTGCTCCGGGTTGTCGATGACCTCCTTCAGGCCCTTCAGCGTGGCGCGCACGAAGCGCTTCACCATATCGGGCTTCTCCTTGATGATCTTGTCTGAAGCGAGGATCGCCTGCGCCATCGCGGGGAACACGGGCTCGATCTCGAACACGTTGACCTTCACACCCGCAGCCTGGATGCCCGCCGTCCACTCCGGCACGCCGGAGATCGCATTGAGATCGCCGGAGATCATCAATTGCACGACGCCGGCGGCGCCGACGGCCTGCACGTTCGAGTCATCGCGGCCAAGGCCGGCGCTCTTCATCGCGCCGAGCAGGTTGTAGAATGTCGTATCCTGGAACGCGAGCACGCCGATCTTCTTTCCCTTGAGATCGGCGAGCGTCTTGATGTTGGCGTCCTCGCGCACCGTTATCTGCGTCAGCGTGCGGCTGCCGAGCAGGGCCACGCCGCGAACTTCCACGCCATTGGCGCGCACGATGATCGCGGTGTCGCCGATGCCGCCGCCGAGATCGGCATTGCCGACGCCGACCTGCTTGGCGACATCCGCGCCGCCCTTGCCGACCTGGAACGTCGGCTCCAGGCCTTCCGCCTTGTAGTAGCCCTTCGCCCGCGCGATCTGGAACGGCGAGAACGCCGGCAGGAAATCGGGTGCAGGGAAAAGGTAGGTGACTTTCGTCTGCGCGTGCGCCGTGCCGGCGAGCATCGAGGCAAGCGCTGCAGCGAGGATGCCGATCTTCGTATGCGGTTTCATTGGAACTCCCTCCAGGTTCATTCGACGGAACGATGATTGGTTAGTCTGTATTGTTTCGGTTCGCAGCGCGATGGCGGATTACGCTGCGCTAATCCGCCCTTCAAAGCTTTCATGCGGCACTGGTCTGCGCAGTCAGTTGCGCGATGGCCTTCTGCTTCAAGATGCGGCGCAAACGCATCAGCCCCATGTCGTGATCGTAGAGTAGCTCACGATCGCGCGCGTCGGGCTCGAACTCGGCGAGCATTCGCCTATCCTGCTCCAGCACTTCCCAATGCCGCGTTTCCAGCCGGTTCTTATAGAGGAAGCGCCAGACGTCGCGCTGCCATCCCGATAGCTTTCGGCATCGCCAGAAGATAATCGCGGAGGCCGTCTCGTCGATCGGCGCGCAGGTGCCGATGATGTGGAAGTTGCCGCCGGGGCCGCCGGTCTTCGGATAGGGGATCTCGAGGCGGAGCCAGTGAATGCCGCTGTCGATGAACTCGGTCCAATCGAAGTTGACGTCGCGCTGGCCTTCCTTCTCGAAGACGAAGCCCGATTGCGTGTCGCGAATGCGGAACTTCGCCTGCACTTCGCCTTCCGCCATCGAGTGTGACATCTTGTGGAGATAGGTCCCGTGCATCGGGTCCATCACGTTGTCCATCACGTAGCGGTAGTCGCCCTTCCATTCGACGTAGCAGGGGAAATGGCTGAACTCGGGCGAGGTCAATTGCTCGGGGAGCTCGAGCTTTGCGGGAACAGCGTGGGCATCCGCGCCGACGTAGCCGAAGATAACGCCTGCATGCTCCTCGACCGGAAACCGCCGTGTCGCTTTCATACCTTCGAGCTTGCAGCCGGGGCTTCCGGGCACGCGAACCGCGATACCGTCACGATCGACTTCGACGCCGTGATAGTCGCACTGGATGCGGTCGCCCATCGGCTTGCCGAGCGAGAGCGGCGCACCGCGATGGGGGCAATGATCCTCGAGAGCAGCGAGCTTGCCAGATCGATCGCGCCACAGCACGATCTTGTAGCCGCAGCGGCGGATCGAGATCGGCTTATCCTTCACGAAGCTCGACGGGCAGAAGACATACCACATATCGCGGATGCCTTTCGTGAGCAGCTTTTCGATCGCCTCGTTCGTGGGCTGCGCCATGGCGCGCTCTCCTTCACCACTCGATTTAAAACTTTGCGAACCAAGGCTTCACAAACCAAGACGGTTCATCTCGCGGATGAAAATTTCCTCCGACCACGCCTTGCCGTCGGGGCCGGCGATGTTCGCCTTGACGAGTTCGGCGACGAGGCCCTCACAGGTGTGAATGCCGGCGGCATAGCAACGCTCGATGACATCGGCGATGGCGTTCTCGGCGGGCGTCGGCTCGCGATCGCGCGTCTGGTTCGGGTTCAGGTAGAGCTCTGCCATAAAGATGCTCCTCGATTGATTCAGGCGACGCGTTCGTCGAGCT
>CAMDMH010000080.1 GCA_945901835.1 Devosia equisanguinis
GACACCCTCCGGACCGCCCGTCTTTTGGGACTTTAGAATTAGGTTGCGGGCGGCGGGCGTTTGCAGTTCCTTCGCGGCCGCAACCCCGAGCTTCATCGATCCGAACGAAGCGTAACCTCGAAAAGATATGGCGCGCGACAAGTTCTCAAAAGCGTCCGGCAGCAAGAAGACCGGCGCAGTGTTCGGCCATTCCATCGCCGATCACGCGCTCGGCGCGCTGGTCGCGCATGTCCATGCGCCCGGCGAGGACCACGACCACGATCACGACCACGACGGTATGGATCTCCTGCCGGGGGGCGCGGCCGACGATGTCGTGCTCACCAGCATCGGCATCGACATCGGCTCCTCGGGCACGCAAGTCGCGTTCGCGCGACTGACGTTGGAGCGCGGCGCAGGAAACACGGATGTCGCGCGGCTCATCACGCGACGCCGCGAGACGCTCTATCAGTCGCCGATCTACCTGACGCCCTATCTCGCGGGAAACAGCGTCGACGGCGCAGCGCTGGGCGCACTGATCGACCACGCTTTCGCGGGCGCTGGGCTTACCGCCGACGCCATCGACTGCGGCGTGGTCATCCTGACGGGTGCTGCACGCGAGCGGGACAACGCCGAGGCCATCGGATCGCTGCTCGCCGAGACGTGCGGCGACATCGTTTCGGCGTCCGCGGGACATCACATGGAGGCGCGGCTGGCAGCTTTCGGCTCGGGCGCTGCGGCACGGTCGGCCGAGTTCGGCCAGCGATTTCTCAACGTCGACATCGGTGGCGCGACGACGAAGCTCGCGATCTGTGAGAACGGTGACGTGATCGCAACGGCGGCACTCGCGATCGGCGGCCGCCTCGTCGCCACGTCGAAGGACGATTCCATCATCAGGCTGGAGCCGTGGGGGCGGAAACATGCGGCGCAGGCGGGCTTCGCATGGGAACCGGACGGGTGCGCGACTTGGCCTGAGAGACAGGCTGTCGCACGCGCGATGGCCGACCTGCTCGTTGCGGCCATCACGGGAAAGCTCGCCCCGGAAGCGTCCGCCGCCCTGCATCTGACGGAGCCACTGCCGGGCTTGGACGGCATCGACGGGATCATCGTGTCGGGCGGCGTCGGCGAGTACGTCTACGGGCGGGAGACGCGCAGCTTCGGCGACCTCGGTCTGCCGCTGGGGCGGGCGCTCGCGGGGTTGATCGACCGCGGCGCGCTGCCGTGGCCGCTGATCCCGGCAGCAGAATGCATCCGCGCGACGGTGCTGGGGGCGTCGTCGTTCAGCGTGCAACTCAGCGGCCGCACGGGTTGCATCACCTCCCCCGCCGATCTGCTACCGCGGCGGAACATGCCGGTCGTGACGATCGATGTGAGTGAACCCGGCGACTTCGATCCCGCAGCCATTGCGTCGCAGATCGTGCGTGCCTCAGCGGGTCTCGATCTCGAAGCTGCGGATGGGGAGACGGCGCCGGTGCTCGCCGTTCGATGGACCGGCATGCCGGAACACAGCCGATTGGCGGCCCTGGCGACAGGCGTGAAACGCGGCTTCAGTGGGCGTATCGCGGCGGGCCTGCCGCTCTATGTCATCGTCGACGGCGATATCGCGGCCTCGCTCGGCGCGATCCTCAGGGACGAGGCGGGCATCGCCAGCGAGTTGCTGGTGCTCGACGGTATAGGCCTTTCGGCATTCGATTTCGTCGATCTCGGGCGGATCCGCCTGCCGTCCGGCACGGTCCCCGTGACCATCAAGACCCTGGTATTCCCCGGCGAACGGGAGCAAAAGGCGCGTCGGGTTCCGCACTCGCGCTGAGCGAGTCGAGGCTCGCCAGGGAGGCTTTGATGAGCACGATGCCGGCGCCGGAGCGCCTCAGCCGCGACAATCGCATTCTCGGCGTGATCGGCATCGGTCACGGCATGAGCCATCTATACTACCTCGTGCTCGCGCCGCTGTTCCCGCATCTGCGTGACGCATTCGGCGTGAGCTATGCCGAGCTCGGCCTGGCGCTCGCGATCATGCCGCTGACATCGGCCTTCCTGCAGGTGCCGATCGGCTTCCTGGTCGACCGGGTCGGCGCGAAGTTCATGCTGATGGGCGGGCTCGTCGTCGCCGCGGCGTCGACGACGCTGATGGGCTTCTGCACCAGCTACTGGCAGCTCATCGCGCTGTGCATCGCATCGGGTGCGGGCAACGCCGTGTTCCATCCGACCGACTACTCGATCCTCAATTCGTCGATCAGTCCCGACCGCATGGGCCGCGCATTCTCGCTTCACACGTTCTCGGGCCAACTCGGCAGCGCGGCCGCCCCGGTCGTGATGATCGCGCTGACCCAGGTGCTGGGCTGGCGCATGGCGCTGGTCGCGGTCGGCCTCGCGGGATTTGCAGCGCTCGCGCTCGTCGTCTCGCAGTGGGGGGTGATGCGCGAGGACCTGTCGAAACCCGTGGGGAAGAGTAGTGAGAAAGCGAAAGGCGTGAACGTCGCAGACGCCCTGACGCTCGTCCTTTCGCCGCCCATGCTGATGTTCTTTCTGTTCTTCACCGTGCTGTCGATGATGCAGACGGGGATGCAGGCGTTCGCAGCGACCGCGCTCGTCGCGCTCCACGATACGCCGCTGACGACGGCGAACTTCGCGCTGTCGGCTTTCCTGTTCGCATCGGCGGCCGGTGTTCTGATCGGCGGCGAACTCTCCGACCGCACCTCGCGCCACGACCTCATCGCAGCGATCGTGTTTGCGATGTCCGCCGTGATCGCGCTGGCGCTCGGTTGGTTCAACATGCCGGCAGCGTTGGTTTTCGCTGCGATGGTGCTGATGGGCCTGGGCCAAGGCGCGACACGGCCCGCACGCGACATGATGCTTCGTGCAGCGACCCCGAAGGGCGCGACCGGCTCCGTGTTCGGGTTCGTCACGTCGGGCATCGCAGTCGGCAGCGCGCTGGCGCCGATCCCGCTGGGCTGGCTGATCGACATCGGCCGGCCCATGTGGGTGTTCTACGCGCTGGCAGGTTTCATGGGCGTGGCGATCGCCGCGATGGCCGCGCAGAAGGCGCTCTCCAGGTAATTCTCTGGACAGTCCGCACTCACCCCGGCCGCTTATGCCGGCGCGGCTTGATGATGCGTGGCCCCAGCAGCTCGGGGCCGCGCTCGAGCTTGCGGGCGAGAAACACCGCCGCGTCGATTTTCTGGAAGCTGCGCTTGCGGTAGAACGTCAGCGCGTCCTCGTTGTTCTCGGCGACCTCCAGCACGACATGCGTGCAGCCGCGCAGGCGCGCGGCATGCTCGACCTGCTCGAGCATAAAGGAACCGACGCCGAAGCCGTGGTAGTCGGGATGCACCGCCAGTTCCTGCACGAACAACGGCCGCATGTCCCGGTCGTCGAAATAGCGGTGGTTGATCCAGCTGTCGGCGCCGACGATCTCGTAGGCGTACTCGGCATACCCGATCAGCTCGCGCCGCTTGCCGCGCCGCGTCTCGAACACCAGCTGTTCCACGCCGTCCTCCTCGAAGATCTCGAGGAAGCTCTTCTTGAGCCGGGGCCGCTGATATTCGACGGTCTGCTTGTTCACGGTCCGGAAAACGAGCTTCAGAAATTCCCAGACCTTGTTGAGGTCGCGACGGTGCATGTGCCGCACGAAAAGCTCGAGCTCCGCCCCCTCCGCCGGCGTCGGCGGGCTGGGCGCTTCGAGGGCATCTTCGGGTTCGGGCGTGTCTTCAGTCTGGGTCATGGGAGGGGAATAGCACCGCAAGGTGACGGGGTGTAGTGCGCGCGTGGCATGCGCCGATCCGCGCCCGTTTCCCCTTCCTTCCCTGGAAAGGGACACTGGCTACTTGCCGCTCCGCTCAAGTCTCCGGCTTGAATTCCAGGGCGTCCAGCACCTCGCGCGCCAGCGGGATGGTAACCAGCCGCCGTGCAGCCAGGGCTTGCCTGTCGAGTTCACGCACGAATTGCCGTGCGGCATCGGCCGAACGCTCCATCCGCGGAATCACATACTCGATGACCCGCGGGCCGACCTCGAGTTGCCGGTCGGACATGAGCTTGACGAGCAGCGCGCGCAGAAGACCCTCGTCCGGCGGTTCGATCTTCGTCAGCGCCATGGCACGCAACCGCGACCTGAGATCCGGCAGCGTGATCTCGATCTCGCCCGGCAGCGCCCGCGCCGTGATCAGCAGCGCCAGCCGGCCCTCACGCGCCACGTTGAAAAGGTGGAAGAGGATGCGCTCGTCGCCGATGCCTCGGTCGACGTCTTCCACCGCGATCGCGCCAGCATCGGTCGCTGCCTGCACGTCGCTCTCGGCGAGTGCCGCTCCGTCCACGCGCATGGCCTGCGACAACGACCGCCAGACTTCCACGAGGTGGCTTTTGCCCGACCCTGCCGGTCCCGAGATGGCGTGCGCCCGCTGCGGCCAGCGTTCCCAGTCGTCGATGGTCGCAACTGCGGCTGCATTGACGGGGCTGACGAGAAAATCCTCGCGCCCGAGTGCAGCACGGAAATCCAGATCGAACGCCAACTGTCGCGGACGCGCTGTCATGACTACGCCGAACCGTCCCTGGCACCTTTGCCGGCAATGCTGCCCGTCGGGCCGACATCCTGTCCGCCGGCTGCAGCCTTACCCCGATAGACCTCGCTGCCCAGATAGACCTCGAGGCCATGCCGCACAAGCACCGCGAATGCGGCCGCAAGCGGTACGGCCAGCAGCATTCCCACGAAGCCCATGGCATAGCTGAAGGCCATCAGCGCGAAGATCAGCCACAGCGGATGCAGACCGACCCGCGATCCCACGATCCTCGGCGACAGCACCGCGGTATCGAGCGCCATCCCGGCAACGAACACGCCGGCCACGAGATACAGCGGCTCCGGATCGGGCCAGGCCTGAACGAGCATCGCAATCGCAGATACCATGAAACCCAGTGCCCAGCCCGCGAACGGCACGAAGCTCAGCAATCCCGTCGCCAGCCCGATCAGAAGGCCGTACCGCAACCCCACCAAGGAGAGCCCGACGGCATAGAACACGCCGAGGATCAGACAGACGACGCCTTGGCCGCGAACGAACGCGCCGACGGCTGCATCCATCTCGCCGAAAAGCCGGCGGACCGTCGCAACCTTATCGCGCGGTATCCAGCCCTCGACCCGTGCGACCATCGGATGCCAGTCGACCAGGAGATAGAACACGACAAGGGGCGTGATGAGGACGAGCCAAAGGAGATTGGCGACCGCCAGCCCCTTGGTCCACAGCGGCCCGGCAACCGCCGGCAGGATCGACGACCAGTCGATCTCCAGCCCAGCGAGCGATTTGTCGATGCCGGTCTTCACATCGCCGAAGCGGCTGCCGAGACGCTCCCTGGCCAAATCCTCGATCAGCGTCCTGATGCGGGCGATGCCAGCCGGCATCGTTTCTGCAAGCCCTTCCACCTGTGCGACCAGCGGCGGCACCAGGAACCACATCGCGAGCCCGAGCATCAGAACGATCAGCGCGACGACGACGGCCGACGCGGCCACCCGCGGGAGCCCTCGGCGCACCACCGCATCAGCGACCGGATTGAGCGCGTAGGCGAGGATCATGCCGACGATGAAGGGAAGAAGCACATCCTTGAGGATCGCGATGAACCCGAGCATCGCCACGCATGCCACAAGCCAGAACACAAACTGCCGCTCGATCTTCATGACGTGCCTCCAAAAGGCATAGCCTTCGCCTCCCATAACTCTCCGCGATGACACGACGTCGCTATGACACTAGTTGTTGGCCTGTTCGCTGCCTGTCATATGCCGGAACCAGGCCACAGTATAAGCCCCCAGCGAGGCGATCGTCAGAAGTCCCGTCACCACGACGAGCCAATCGCGGAGCGAGCCCAGACCGAGCTTGAACCCCGTATCGGCCAGCACCAGCGAGGCCAGCACGAGTTGCGCGAAGGTATTGGCCTTGCTCACGATGAGTGGCCGGATTCGCACCGGATGGTCCAGCAGCCAGGCGAGCATTACCCCGGTTATGATCAGAAGGTCCCGGGAAACCACGGCGATGACGAGCCACAACGGCAGCTCGCCGAGCCAGCCCATAGCTACGAAAATGCACACGATCAGCAGTTTATCCGCGAGCGGATCGAGGTAGGCCCCGAGTTCGGTACGCAGATTGTAGCGCTTTGCGAGCCACCCATCGACCGCGTCGCTCAAACCCGCGATCACGAACAGAAAGAATGCCGTCTGATAACGCCCCGTCAGCAGCAGCCAGAAAACCAGCGGCACGGAAAGAACACGGGCGAATGTGATGCAGTTCGGCACGTTGAGGGCCGGCGGTTGGCTGACCGCACCCTCCGTTTCCTGCAAGAGTGGCTCCTGCGGGGGCGCTGCCGACCGTGATCCCGGCCGATCGCCCGACTTTGCGTTGGGCTCCATGCGCGCCCACTTCCTCCCTGCCGCCTTTCCCGAACGTAAGCGGGTGCGAGTTGAATAGCGGTCCTGCCCCGTCCCGTCGAGACGCAGCTTTCTTTCCCGATGGACTTACTGCATTGCCGGACCGAGACAAATTCGGCCAGACGGCCCAGGAGTATCAATCCGCCTGCGAATACGTCCGACATTCCGGCGCGGGCGGCCGACACTCCGACCGAAACTGCCCAATTGTCGCATCAATTCAAGCTGCGTGCGACCCAAGAGCCTCCGCTGCCGCGCAAATCGATCCCCACGGTTCCGATTGCCGTCGCCAGAGCCGGACCGCCCCCGGGATAGCGTAAGGCGATATCCGCCGCACCGCTGGACAGGCCGCCGACCGTGAAATCCGCGACCCCCGGCATTTCCTCGAACTGGCGGCGCAACGCCAGCCACTCGCGCTGAGAGCGGAATTCGACATAGATCTGAACCTGTTGCAGCGGACCACCGGCGGCCAACGGGGGTGCTGCCCGGCCCCTGACGGCCTTCCAGCGGCCTTCGAGTGTCCTGAGAGCGACGACAGCGGCGAGTTCACCGGCATATGCGGGGTCCGACGCATCCATACGCCATGTGCGCTTCAGCACGAACGGCCCGACACCATCGACACCGCTCAATGTCACCGTCAGACGCCGGCCAGCAACGTCCGGCTCGGCGATCGCGAGCAGCGCCTGACCGGCCTTGGACAGGACCGCGATGCTGCGCAGTGCCGCTTCCGGGTTCCCGGCAGCCGCCTTGATCATGTCCGACGTCAACGATGCCGGGGGCTCATGGAGCTTGACCGGCGTCAGGCCGTTTTCCAGGTCGAGCCCTGTCCACGCCTCCCGCCAGGCCGCGGCCGTCAGCGCGCCGCTTCCTCCCCCTTGCCCTGTCGGGCGCAACACGAGAACAACCGCGGTCTCCCGCGCCTGCTCGTCCAGAAATGGAATACCGCGCTGCTTCAGGAGTTCGCGAACCTGTCGCGAACCGAACGAGAAATCGAGCGAAGCTCGATAGCTCGTCGACGAATTGCGCTCCGAACGGACCGCTATCCCCGAGATCAGGTTGGCCGCCGGTATCGCCTTCAGCGCGGTCAGAGCCTTGTAGCTCGTCACCGGCGCCAACCGCTTGAGCAGCGATCTGAACGCCGCCTGCTGTCCCTCGGCGATGGCCTTCTCTTTTGCTGCCACGGCATCCTGTGCCCGCGCTTCGACGGGGTAGTTGCCTACGGTGAACACGCGCTCGTCCTGGGCCGAGGCGACGCCACTGCCGGCCAGGATCGCGGTTACGATCGCCAGGGAGAGAAGGGCGCTGCGCACTCGGGTCGATCGATCGCTCATGGGCCGTGTTGTCCCCTCATGCTCGACGCGCACGCCACCCCGATTGCCGAGCCAGAGCACCCCATGCTACGGCCCGGCAATGATCAGTTCAGTATTCAATCATACGCGCTCTCGACTGGCGATCGAACGATCGAAAGGAACTGCTCTGTTCTTATGTCTTATGCCCCCAGGATGCCCCTGGAGCACCTTCATCCGACCGGGAGAAGCGCGAATGCGATTCCGTCCGGCCGGGTGATGCACTAGACGAGCTATGGCGCGAAAGTTTGACGGCGGTCAACGCTGCCGGCGGGACTTAACTCCCGTCGCGGCACCGGAGAGCAACATGACGACATCTGGACCGACGAATGGCGGACCGGGCATCGGCCCCGGTGAAGCGGCCGTGCCCATCACCTACGCCGACGCCGGGGTCGACATCGACGCGGGAAACGCGCTGGTCAAGGCGATCAAGCCGCTGGCTAAATCGACGCTTCGGCCCGGCGCGGACGCCGACCTCGGCGGGTTCGGCGCGCTGTTCGACCTGAAGCGCGCCGGTTTCAAGGACCCGATCCTGGTCGCTGCCAACGACGGCGTAGGCACCAAGCTCAAGATCGCCATCGACACCGGCCATCACGCGACCATCGGCATCGATCTCGTCGCCATGTGCGTCAACGATCTTCTGGCCCAAGGTGCCGAGCCGCTATTCTTCCTCGACTATTACGCGACCGGTAAGCTCGATGTCGCTACCGCCCGCGACGTCGTGGCGGGCATCGCGGATGGCTGCCGCCAGGCCGGTGCTGCCTTGATCGGCGGCGAGACCGCCGAAATGCCCGGGATGTACTCGGGCAAGGACTACGATCTCGCGGGCTTTACCGTGGGTGCTGCCGAACGCGGCCAACTTCTGCCTCGCGACGATATCAGGGCTGGCGACACGCTGATCGCGTTGCCGTCATCGGGTGTGCACTCCAATGGCTACTCGCTCGTCCGCCGTCTCGTCGCGAACTCCGGGCTGGCCTGGGACGCCGCGGCCCCATTCGATCCCGGCGTTACACTCGCCGCCGCTCTCCTCGAGCCCACCCGCATCTACGTGAAACCGGTACTCGCGGCGATGAGAGCGACCGGCGCGATCAAGGCCGTGGCGCACATCACCGGCGGCGGCCTCACCGAGAACATCCCCCGCGTCCTGCCCGACGGAATCGCTGCCCATGTCGATCTCGGCCGCTGGAAGATGCCGCCCGTGTTCGGATGGCTCGCGGCCCAGGGCCATCTCGACGACACGGAAATGCTCCGCACTTTCAATTGCGGCATCGGTCTCGTCATCATCGCGGAGACGGCAAAGAAAGAAGCCGTGCTGGCCGCGCTCGCCAGTGCCGGCGAGAAACCCATCGTCATCGGTGAAACGGAGAAGGGCCGCGGCGTGAAGTCCGAAGCCAAAGGCAAGGGCGAGGCCGAGGCCGTGCGCTTCAGCGGCAGGCTCGGCTGATCGACATGCCAGCCGAAGCGCCGCCATTTTCGATGAGCCTGCCGCGCGCGCCGTCGAAGCGCAGCGCGGTTCCTTCGTTCATCGTCATGGACGTGATCAGCGCGGCCGCCCGGCG
>CAMDMH010000081.1 GCA_945901835.1 Devosia equisanguinis
AGGGCGCGCTGTTCGTCGCCGACGTGAAATCGACGGGACTGTTCCTCACCGATCCCGTGCTTCGCGAGCATGGCGCCAAGACGCTCTACTGGAAGACCGGCCACTCCTACATGAAGCGCTACACCAACGAGAAGAAGGCGCTCGCCGGCTTCGAGAAGTCCGGCCACTTCTTCTTCCGGCCGCCGCTCGGCCGTGGTTACGACGACGGCCTCGTGTCGGCGATCGCGGTGTGCGACATGCTCGATCGCGCTCACGGCAAGACCCTCGCCGTCCTGCAGCGCGAACTGCCGAAGACGTGGCAGTCGCCGACGATGTCGCCTCACTGCGGCGACGAGGTGAAGTACGGCATCGTCGACAAGGTGATCGCTGGGTATAAGGCGCGTGCGGCAGCCGGCGAAAAGATCGCCGGACAGAAGGTGCGCGACCTGATCGACGTCAATGGTATCCGCGTCGTGCTCGAGGACGGCACCTGGGGTCTCGTGCGCGCGTCGTCGAACAAGCCGGAGCTGGTGGTGGTCGTCGAGAGCCCGGTTTCCGAGGCCAACATGCGCGCGATCTTCGCGGACATCGACGCCACGCTCGCGAAGTTCCCCGAGGTCGGCGAGTACAATCAGAAGATCTGAGGGTTGGGCGTGGGGTGATCGCGCTGGCGCGCGATACGAGGGGGCATTTTTTGTTAGCTCGGCGCTGCGGCCCCATGGGCCGGATTGCCGCCGAGCAGTGCCCCTCGCGCTCCCCAACCAGGGGCCGGCCCCCATAGGCGCTAACATAGAAGTTTCTGCGTTCCCGGAAGCCGAGTGAAGCGAGGCTATCCGGGACCTTTACACTTCTGAAATGTGTAAAGACCCCGGCTCTTCACGTTCCAACCTCGCGGTCGGAACGCTCGTCCGGGGACGCAAGGAGAGGTTTTTGCGTACCGTCCGGCTACGTTAGCGCCTAAGGGGCCGGCCCCTGGACCCTGTTTCGAAGTGCCGTGCGAGAGGCAGTCGCACCTGTCCGAAACAGACCTGCAAAACTGACGCGATGGGCATGTGCAGAACTTGGCCGCACGCCTGCTCTCCCCCTGGAAGTGAGAGCGGTCTGCATCACTAGTCGCTTCGAGTCATTGCCGTCGTGGGCTTCTTGCCGCGTTTCCGTCTCACTCCGAAAGCCGACTCGAGAAGGCCGAATCCGATCGATCGATCGAGCGGAACGGCCCGCTCACTCCGCCTCCGGTTTCGCTGCCGGGTGCTTCAGGTAGGCCTCTACCTTGCCTTTGAGCTGGATGGTGAGGGGATTGCCGAAGCGGTCTTTGGCCTTGCCGGCGGCCACCTTGATCCAGCCTTCGGACAGGCAATACTCCTCGACGTTCGTCTTTTCCGTGCCGTTGAAACGGATTCCGACCTCCTGCGCTAAGAGCTCCTCGTTGTAGAACGGGCTCTTCGGGTTGACGGAAAGGCGGCCGGGCATCTGGTCGGTCATGACGTTGTCTCGCAGTACTGGCTCTCGGCGCGAAGTCGGATCGCGGTCTCGGTTCGGCCTCTCATACAGAACTCCGTCCGCTTCGGCCACACCCCACGCGAGCGGGCGGCGGCGACCCGGTGGCCCTACTACCGGCGAGTCTGTCCGGCGGGTCTTGGCCATTGCACGGAATTCCGCATAGACTGCGCCGTCCTCGCCATTTTTCCGGGAGATCACGATGCCCAGGCGTTCGGTTGCAGTCTCGCTCGGATTGGCGCTCGCAGGTTCCGTTCTGTCGTCCCTCCCCGCCTTCGCCGACGCCATCGATGGCGATTGGTGCTACGGCGGCTCCCATATGGAGATCACCGGCTCGAGCATCATAACGCCCGACCGCAACAAGGTGCAGGGCAACTACTATCGATACAGGTTCACCTACGTCATTCCCGCTAACGAGGCGGGGGCCGGCGGCGAGATCACGATGGTGATGATCCGCGGCCAGGAACTCGTGCAGCTGAACCGCCCCGGCGCCAAGGACGGGCCCGAAGTCTGGCGCCGCTGCAAGCCCATCAGCTGATCGCTGCCGTCGCGGAATCCTCCGGACTTCTGCTATAGGGTCCAAGGCAGGGCGGCGAGAAGCCGCCGCGAGGGAGGATCACACTTGGCTATCACCGTTATCAGAACTTTCCGACTGCATTTCTGTGCAGCAGTTTGCGCCCTATCGTCCGCCATGGTCGCGATCTCGCCCGCCCACGCTCAGGCGCCGGATCAATTCTACGCCGGCCGCACGATCAACCTCATCGTGCCTTCCAACCCCGGCGGCGCGTACGATATCTCTGCACGCCTCGTCGGCCGTCACCTCGGCCGCCACATCCCCGGCCAGCCCTCCGTCGTCGTGCAGAACCAGAGCGGCGGCGCTGCCGGCATCGTGCTGGCGAACCGCCTCGGCAATACGTCCGAGACCAACGGCACGCTGATCGCCGGCATGCTCCGCTCCGTTCCGCAGTTCGCGATCATGGGCGATCCCAACGCCCGCTTCGATCCCGTCAAGCTGGAATGGCTCGGCAGCATTTCGTCCTTCGCCACGGACTCTTATGTTCTCGTCGCGAATGCCGACGGCAAGCTGCGCTCGGTTGACGACCTGAAGAAGCCCAACGTCAAGATCCACCTCGGCGCGAATCGTTCCGGCTCTACCAACCTGACCTTCGCCCTGATGTTGAAGGAGGTCTACAAGTACAACGTGGAGATCGTCCGTGGCTTCCCGGGCGCTGCCGATATCATGCTGGCCCTACAGCGGGGCGAGGTCGACGGCACGCTGATCGACATGAGCGCGATCCTCGCCGGCCAGAAGGAATTGTGGAACAGCGGTAAGCTCAAGGTCGTCATCCAGTTCGCGCGAACGAAGCCCCTGTTGCCGCAACTGCCCGACGCCGCTATCGGCCGCGACCTGCTGACCGATCCCAAGGACCGCGCGCTCGTCGAGTTCGCCGAACTGCCGTTCTTCATGGGGTTCCCGTTCGTCGCACCCGCCGGTACCGAGCCCGCCCGTCTCACAGCACTTCGCAAGGGCTTCGACGCGATGGTCGCCGATGCCGGATTCAAGGACGACGCGGCGAAGATCGGTTTCCCGCTGAGCCCGATCGATGCGGCGGCCGTGAAGAAGCTGGTCGAGCAGACCGCAGCCACGCCCAAGGACGTCGTCGAGCGATTCAAGAAGTTGTTGGAATAGGTTCGCTCATGCGCCTGTAGCGGGATCGGCGACCCTGCTCGTCGATCCCGCGTTTCTCAATTCAAAGCCGCGCCCGCGTTCGGGAAGAACAGCTGCTCGCCGCCGATCTTGTAGGCGCGGATCGCGTTCTGGCCTTCGGCCCCGATCAACCAGTCGATGAACGCCTGTCCCAGGTCCTTCTTCACATGCGCGTGCTTGCCGGGATTGACGAGCATGATGCCGTATTGGTTGAACAACTGCTTGTCGCCCTCGACCGCGATCTGCAGCGCGTCCTTGTTCTTGAACGACAGCCATGTGCCCCGATCCGTGAGCACATAGGCGCCCATCGCCGCCGATGTGTTGAGTGCGGCTCCCATGCCCTGACCGATTTCGCGATACCATGCCGGCTTCGCCCCGGCGGGATCGAGCGCGGCGAGCTTCCACAGTGCCAGTTCCGCCGCGTGCGTACCGCTCTTGTCGCCGCGCGACACGAACGGTGCAGCCTTGGCGAAGATCGTCTTCAGCGCGAGGACCACGTCCTTGCCGCCGTTGACGCCGGCCGGGTCCGCCTTCGGTCCGATCAGCACGAAGTCGTTGTACATCACGTCGAACCGCTTCACGCCGAAGCCGTCCGCGACGAACTTCTCCTCCTGTGCTTTGGCGTGAACGAACACGACGTCGGCGTCGCCGCGCCGGCCGGTGTCGATCGCCTGTCCCGTGCCCTGGCTGATCACCTTCACGTCGATGCCGGTCTTCGCTTTGAACAGCGGCAGAATGTGACCGAACAGTCCGGAGTCCTGCGTCGATGTCGTCGAGGCGACGACGATGGACTTCTCTTGAGCGTGAACGGCCGATGCGAGCGGAACAGCCGCGACGAACGCTGCCAGCAGCGAGACAAGACGATGTTTCATGGCGATCTCCTTTGTTTCAGACGATCAGTTCGCCGGCGAGAAAGCGGCGCGCTTCATCGCTGGCAGGTTCGGTGAAGAAACGTTGGGCAGGCGCGTGTTCGGCGACGCGGCGCTTCGCGAGCAGCACGATCTCGCTCGCCAGCCGTCGCGCCTGGCCGACGTCGTGTGTCGACATCACGATCTTCACGCCCGACGCCGAGATGCGCGCGATGATCTCCTCGACCGTCTTGGTCGAAGCCGGATCGAGGCTCGCCGTCGGCTCGTCGAGGAACAGGACCTGCGGCTCTCGCGCGAGCGCACGGGCAAGTGCCAGCCGCTGTTGCTCGCCGCCCGAGAGCCGCCGCGCCGGACGATCAGCGAGCCCCGAGATCTGCGCGAGGTCGAGCAGCCGCAGGACATCGGCCTGTGTCGCCGGACGCCCTGCTGCCGACAGCGCGAACGCCACGTTGTCGGCTGCGGTCCGCCGGAGCATCACGGGTTTCTGGAACACGATCGAGCGCGTACCCGGCGCCGCCGTCGCTGCGCCCGCGAACGTGATGCGGCCGCTCGTCGGCTCGACGAGGCCCATGGCGAGGCGGATCAGCGTCGTCTTGCCGGCGCCGTTCGGTCCCATCATCACGGTCGGACCGCCCGCGCGAATTTCGAGGTCGATGGCTTCCAGGATCGACGTCTCATTCGCGCTGAACGAAACACCCTCGAAGCGGATCGGCAGCGCGCCCGCGCGCCCGCCGGTCGCTGCAATCCCTTCGCTGCGCATCGCGACGCTAGCCTGCATGGCGTTGCGCCCATTGCCGGAAGCCCCACGCCAGCGCGTTGATCGCCATGATCAGTCCGATCAGCACGATGCCCAGACCGATCGCGAGCGGCAGGTTTCCCTTCGACGTCTCGAGCGCGATCGTCGTCGTCATGACGCGCGTGAACCCGTCGATGTTGCCGCCGACGATCATCACGGCGCCGACTTCCGCCGCGGCCCGCCCGAAGCCGGCGAGCAGGATCGTCACCAGCGAGAACCGGCTGTCCCACAGCAACGCCGAGACCCGGCCGAGCGGCCCCACCTCCATCGCCGTCAGTTCGTCCCGGTACTCCGCCCACAGATCCTCGATCAGCTGCCGCGTCAGAGCCGCGATGATCGGCGCGATGAGCACCGCCTGAGCGATCACCATCGCGGCCGGCGTGAACAGCAGGCTAAGCGGCCCCAGCGGCCCTGAGCGCGACAGCAGGAGGAACACCAGCAATCCCACCACCACCGGCGGCAGCCCCATCAGGCCGTTGAGCAGGACGATGACGGCGTCGCGGCCCGGAAAGCGCGTCAACGCGACCACGGCGCCGAACGGCATACCGACCAGTGCCGCAAGCACCGTCGCCGACAGCGTGATCAGCAGCGACAGCCTGACGATCGCAAACAGCGTGCGGTCCCCCGACAGGATCAGATCGAATGCGTTGGCGCCTTCCAAGGCTTCACCCGTGGCAAATCCCATTGACGGCCGAGAAAGGCCGTGTTTGCTACGGCAAAGTCAACAAATAGAACCAGCGCAGGAATATGCAGCAAAAGACAGGCATGGAGCTGCTGACCACCCTCGAGGCGGCGGACTATCTGCGGATCAAGGAGCGCAAGCTCTATGAACTGGTGGCGGAAGGCGCGATCCCCTGCACGAAGGTCACCGGCAAGTGGCTTTTCTCGCGCGGTGACCTCGACCGCTGGCTTCTGGCGGGCATGGCCCGGCCGCTCGGCGTCATCCCGGCCGAGCCCCCGCCGATCGTCGGCGGTAGCCACGATCCCCTGCTGCAATGGGCGCTGTCGGAGAGCCGCGCAGGCCTCGCTATTCTCCCCGAGGGCAGTGAGAGCGGTTACAGGCGGTTCCTCTCCGGCCAAGTGCTTGCCGCCGCGATCCACTTCCACGATCTCGACGATCCCGCGAAGGACGCCAACATCGAAATCGTCTCGAAGGAAAGCTCGCTCTACGACGCCGTGCTCATTGGTTTCGCCGCGCGTGAGCAGGGGCTCGTCGTCGCGTCGGGCAATCCGCTCGGGCTTGCGAGCGTCGCGGATGCCGTCGCGAAAGGCGCGCGGCTGGTTTCGCGTCCGGAAGGTGCGGGTGCGCAGCAACTCCTTCTGGGTCTCCTGAAGCGCGCCGGCATTCGGCCCGCCGCCATCAAGCATGCCCTCACCGCCCCGACCGGCCCCGACATCGCCCAGGCCGTTCGCGCCGGCCATGCCGATTGGGGCGTCGCCACACGTTCGGTCGCGACCGGAGCCGGTGTCGACTTCGTGCCGCTTATCACCGAGCGCTTCGATCTGCTGATGCGCCAGCGCGACAGCTATCGGGCGCCGCTGCAATCCTTCCTCGCGCTGCTGCACACACCGACATTCGCCGCGCGCGCTGCCGAACTCGGCGGCCTCGACGTCACCGGCGCCGGCTCCATTCGTTGGGCGCCCTGATCTCGATCGAGAAGACGCGAAGGTTTCACACGACGCCGCCGCCCCCGACTTCCACCACCTGACGGCTCAGCATCACCGACACACCGAGATCCACGACGACGTCGAGCAGCATGGTATAGGCCGTCACCCACGCCGTGTTGATCTGGAACGACGACAGCACGACATAACCGCCGTGGTGCTGCAGGATGACATACGTGATGATGAACAGCGGCACGATCGACGTCAGCGCATCGATCCACATCTGGTGCTTGGTGCCGGCACCGACCAGGATGAGGCTTCCCATTTGAATCCAGATGTACGTCAGCAGTACCCAGGTCACCGCGAATTCCGCGCGGCCGAGCCACTGCGGCGGTGGGCTCCAGCCGGGTGCGGCAATGAAGAAAAGCCCGATCGCAAAGGACATGAGCAACGACGACCAGATGCTGATCGCATATCCGTTGGGATGCCAATGCCGGCGCGGCAGGGGATGAGTGTTGTCCATCATGCCCGCTATCTGTGACGCCGTGAGTTTCTGAGCCATACCTGCCTCCTGTTGGCAGCCGCAGGATCGAAAACGAAGTGTGGCAGGATCGGCGGGCATCGCCGTTGACGGGGGTCAAGACCATTCGGCTGCGTGGCTGAAACGGCCTGTCACGACGTCTGAATTTCCACGGCCGCCCTGCTCAGGCGCAGATAGAGATCGCGCCGCCGCTTGATCGGCCACCAGTCGTAGAGGAACACCTCGATCGGCTTCCAGTTCGCGACCCAGCCCAAGATGATCAGGCTCTCCTCGAACGTCCGCGCCAACGGCCCCGTTCCCAATGCCGTGCGCGCGAATTGACTGGCGAAAAGGCAGACCAGCAGAACCGGCAACCCGATCGATAGATAGCGCCGGCCGTTGCGGAACAACTCTCGCATGTCCCGCGCGAGCGCCTCGGCACGCTGGCCGAAGTAGTTGGCGAGAGATTTCGGCAGATCGCGGTCGCGCGCCTTTATCGCTTCCGCCTCGGGCAGATGGATGATGAGGCGAAGTCTGGCGTCGGAGGCGAGCTCGCGCGCCCAGCCGACGATGTAGTCTTCCGCATCCTGATCGAGATCGCGCTCGTGGAATGGCGATGGATCGAGCGAGTTGAAGAGCTGTGCAAGCTCCTTGATGCGCACTTCGATCACGCCTTCGCCGTCGCGGATGATCGTGCCTGATACCGCCATTCTCAGACCATCCCGGATAAAGTGCGTGCCGCGACGCCCGCAACGATCGCTAGCCCCGAGATGACCGCCATCCACCGCCCTATCCGGCCCCCGCCTGCGACCCAGCTCATGCCGGCCTTGACGCAAGTGTTGACGCCGAGTGCGATCAGGATCGCATTGGCTCCGGTCACCGGCGTGATCGTGCCGCCGCCGAGCTGTGCCATCGACAGCGAGATCGCATCGACATCTGCGATCCCCGATGCCGCCGCCAGGACATAAGCGCCAGCTTGACCCGCCATCGCCGTGGCGACCTTCGCGCCCAGAGTGATCACAGTGAGCAGCAGTCCGAACTTGAGCACGGTCGTGAGATCGAATGGATTTGACACCTTGAGGCCGTTACCGTGACTGGTTTCCCCGGGTGGCCGCCGCATCAGCGCCAGCGCGCCCACGGCGAGCACGGCACCTGCCGCCAGGGCTGCCGGTCCGACGTTCGCCAGCATCCATGGATTGACGATGCCGACGATCACGAGCACCCGCGCCATCATCGTCGCACTTGCCGCCAGCATGCCCGCGACCAGGAGCTTTTCCTGCCCGGGATTGTCGCGCGAAAAGCGCGCGAGCGACAATGTCACGGCCGTCGACGAGACGAGCCCGCCTGCGATCCCCGTCAGCAGGATGCCACGATCGTCACCCGTCATCTTGATCGAGATGTATCCCGCGAACGACATGGCCGCGATCAGGATCGTCAACAGCCACAGCGTGTGCGGATTGAGTGAGCTCCACGGATCGACCGTCCGATCCGGTAGCAGCGGCAGCATTATGAACGTCATCGCCAGCAGCACGAGCGCCGACCGCAGTTCCTCCCAGGTGAGCCGCTTGATCCAGCCGTGCATGATCGACTTGGCCGAGAGCAGTCCAGCCGTGACCACGCCCCCTGCTGCTGCGGCCTGTGGCTCGCCGATCGCCGCCAGCGCGCCCAGACCGAAGGTGAGCATCGCCGCAACCGCCGATGTCGCGCTGTAGGTGTTCTCGCGTGCGAGTTCTCGCACCATGAACACGACGATGGCGGCGGAGAACACCGTGAATGCCAGAGCCAGTGCAAGAACGCCGCCGCTGTTGGGAAAGCGCGCCGCAATCGCACCCCACACGCCGCCCAGCAGGCCCGCGAGCGCGAACGTCCTGAGGCCAGCCGCGCGCTCGCCATCCAGCTCCGCCCGGCGCTGCCAGCCGCGTTCCAGGCCGATCAGCAACCCGACGGCCAGCGCAACGGACATGCGCTCGAACAGCTCGAAGGTATCCACGTCGCTTCTCCCGGCCGGCTGGGCAGGTTCCCACCGGCGAATGCTACGCTACATTCCAACGAACGCGAGATTTCTTCTTGGCCGTAGGTCGGGTCGATGCCACTGGCTCATTGGGGCTACGTTAATCTGGATCCGGAGGTTGCCTGAGCGCGCGCGGGGAGAGAAACGAGCATTTTTCCAGTCATGACGCTCGATGTGCCACCCGTACGGCTTCTCCC
>CAMDMH010000082.1 GCA_945901835.1 Devosia equisanguinis
TCCGGCGTGCTTGACCGGCTATTCTTATGACCATACTGGCATAGACGAACCTCCCATGCAGTCACCCGATGATGTCGCACATGAGCACCTTGCATTTCCGCACTGCCTTGTTGCCGTGCGGATGGGCGCGCGACGTGCGCATCGAGATCGCCGATCGTCGCATCATCAAAATGACGATAGCAGTCGCGCCTCTCCCCGGAGACGAACGCCACGAGATCGCGCTGCCGGGTTTCGCGAGCTTGCACAGTCACGCGTTCCAGCGCGGCATGGCAGGCCTCGCGGAAGTCCGCGGTCCAACGTCCGATACCTTCTGGACGTGGCGCGAGACGATGTACCGCTTCGCCCTCTCGATGTCGCCGGAGGACGTCGAGGCCCTGGCGCTGCAGCTCTATTGCGAGATGCTCGAAGCCGGCTTCACCCGCGTCGGCGAGTTCCACTACCTGCATCATGACCGCGATGGGAGGCCCTACGCCAATTCGGCGGAAATGGCCGAGCGCATCGCCGCGGCGGCAAGCGACAGCGGCATTGGCCTGACGCTGTTGCCCTCGTTCTACGCGCATTCGACATTCGGAGGCGAGCCCCCTCACGCCGGACAGCGGCGCTTCATCTGCAGCGTCGATCATTTCGCCGGACTGGTCGAAGCCTCCTCTTCAGCCATCGCGAACTTGCCCGGTGCGAACATCGGCGTGGCGCCGCACAGCCTGCGCGCCGTGCCGCCCGATGAACTGCGCGAAGTGGCAGCGATCGCCAACGGCCGGCCGGTCCACATCCACGTCGCCGAGCAGGTGAAGGAGGTCGAGGACTGCATCGCCTGGTCAGGCAAACGGCCGGTCGAGTGGTTGCTCGCCAACGCACCCGTCGACGAGCGCTGGTGCCTCATCCACGCGACGCACATGACCACTGCGGAAACGGCTGCTGTCGCGAAGTCAGGCGCGGTAGCGGGCCTGTGTCCGGTGACGGAGGCGAGCCTCGGCGATGGCACGTTCCCCGCGCGCGCCTATCTGCAAGCCAACGGCCGCTTCGGCATCGGCACCGACTCCAACGTTCTCGTTGGCGTCACGGACGAGTTGCGCCAGCTCGAATACGCACAGCGTCTGGCCTTGCGCGAACGTAACGTTTTCGCATCGCGCGCTGACATCTCCACCGGCCGTGCGCTATACGAAGCGGCGGCCCGAGGCGGCGCACAAGCCTTGGCGCAGTCGGTTTGCTGCCTCGCCGAAGGCGTGATTGCCGATATCGTGACGCTGGACGCTACGCATCCCTCGCTCGCGGGGCGACGCGAAGACCAAATCATCGACGGCTGGATATTCGCCTCTCGTGGCGATGCCGCGGACTGCGTCTGGGGCGGCGGTGTCAAGGTCGTCGAAGGTGGCCGTCACCGCCTGCGGGATCGGGCCCGGCGCCAATTCGATAAGACCTTGTCGAACCTCCTTGCCTGACGGCAGGATGAAAACTCGACCGATGACGATACGCGGAGCAGTGGCGAATGGCGGTTGACCCGGAAACCTTCAGATTGCTTCGCGAGACCGTCGCGCGCTTCGTCACCGAACGCCTCATCCCGCGCGAGGCCGAGGTCGTCGAGACCAACGCCGTTCCCGCTGACGTCGTCGATGAAATGAAGGCGCTGGGCCTGTTCGGATTATCCATATCGCCCGACTACGGCGGCCTCGGCCTCACCATGTCCGAAGAGGTCCAGGTCGTTTTCGAACTCGGCCGCGCGTCGCCGGCTTTCCGCTCGGTCGCGGGAACCAACATCGGCATCGGCTCGCAATCGATCGTCATGGCGGGCACGGACGAGCAGAAGGCGAAGTACTTGCCGGCCCTCGCATCGGGTGATCTGATCGGTTCGTTCGCGTTGACCGAGCCCGACGCCGGCTCGGACGCCATGGCGTTGCGCACCGCCGCGAAGAAGGATGGCGACCACTACATCCTCAACGGCACCAAGCGCTACATCACCAACGCTCCGTCTGCCGGACTGTTCTCCGTCATGGCGCGAACGGCACCGGAACGGAAGGCCGATGCCATCTCGTGCTTCCTCGTCGAGGCGGACACGCCGGGCATCCGCATCGGCACGCCCGACAAGAAGATGGGCCAGCGTGGTGCTTTGACGTGCGATGTGATCTTCGAAGATTGTCGGGTGCCCGCGTCCGCTTTGCTCGGCGGCAAGGAGGGCAACGGTTTCCGCACCGCGATGAAGGTGCTCGACAAGGGTCGGCTCCATATCGCGGCGCTCTGCGTCGGCATCGCCGACCGTCTGATCCGCGAGTCGGTGCTTTATGCAAAGGATCGCCGCCAGTTCGGCCAGCCGATCGCGGAGTTCCAGTTGATCCAGGCGATGCTGGCGGACAGCGAAGCCGACACGTATGCGGCACGCTGCATGATCCTCGATGCCGCGCGCCTGCGGGACCAAGGTGCGAACACCACGCGACAGGCGGCATGCGCTAAGATGTTCGCATCCGAGATGGTCGGCCGCATCGCGGATCGAGCCGTTCAGATCTTCGGCGGCGCCGGCTACATGGCGGACTATCCGGTGGAACGCTTTTATCGCGACGTGCGCTTGTTCCGAATCTTCGAGGGCACGACGCAGATCCAACAGCTCGTCATCGCGCGCGAACTTCTCAAGTCGATCGAGTAGGTACGGCTCCCCTCCCCCATTGTGGGAAGGGGCGGGGGTTGGGGTACAAAAAGGGAGACTTACTGCGATGACCATGACCGGCATCACGGTGCTCAGCACCACGGCGTTGCAAACGACGCTGGAGGCGCTCGCACCCGAATTCCAGCGCGCGACAGGCTACCACCTCACGTTCCATTTCGGACCGTCGGGACGAATGGCGAACCGCGTCCGCGACGGCGAAGCGAATGATCTCGCGATCGTCACCGGCGCCGGTATCGACGATCTCGTCTCGAAGGGGCGCATCGTAGCGGGCACCAGGGGCGACATCGCACGCTCGAAAATCGGTGCCGCCGTCCAGAAAGGCGCGCCGCGACCGGACATATCCACTGTCGACGCTTTCAAGCGCACACTGCTCGCGGCAACGACAATCGGCATGAGCAATCCCGTCGGCGGCGGCCAGAGCGGGGCGCATCTCGCCAAGGTGTTCGAGCGCCTTGGCATCAGCGATGCGATGCAGGTCAAAGCGACCTACGGACCCGGCGGTCCGGAAGGCCTGATCGGAAAATACCTGCTGCGCAAGGAAGTCGAATTCGGCCTGCAGCAGATGCCCGAATTGATGGCGGTCGACGGTATCGATATCCTCGGTCCGATCCCAGCCGAGCTGCAACTCGATACGGTCTTCTCAGCCGGAATTTCGACCGCCGCGAAAAATCCTGAGGGCGCGAAGCAGTGGATCGCCTACTTGCGATCACCCGCCGCCGTCGCTGTCATCGAAGCGAAGGGCATGCAACAGGGCTGAAGCCGATCGGCAAGCTGGAATGGGCACAGCGCAGCGCTCACTCCACCTTCACGCCCGACTGCCGCACGACCTCCGCCCAGATTTTCAGCTCGCGCGCGATCAGCTCCTCGAACTCCTCCGGCGAGCCGCCGACGGCATCCGCACCGAGCTTCTGGAACCGATCTGCAACGTCCGGAACGAGCAGCCCCTTCTTCACCGCCGCGTGCAGCCTGTCGAGAACCGCGCGCGGCGTTCCCGCTGGCGCACTGAGCCCTTGCCAGACGACAGCGGAAAAATCCGGCACGCCCGCCTCGATCATCGTCGGAATGTTCGGCGCCGATGGCGTCCATTTCGGCGACGTGACCGCAAGAGGGCGCAGCTTGCCTGTTTCGAGCAGCGGAAAGGCTACCGTACTGTTGAGGAACATGCCTGACACGTGTCCGGCCACCACGTCGTTGCTGGAGAAGTTGTCGCCGCGATAGGCGACCTGCGAGACATCCGCGCCCGTTCGGATCTTGAACAACTCGACGACCAGATTGGTGAGCGTGCCGCGTCCGTTGTTGGCGAACGTCAGCTTGCCGGGCTCGGCCTTCGCCAGTTGCACCAGTTCCGCGACGCTCGAGGCCTTCACGCCGGGATTGACCGCCAGCACCAGAGGATTCTGGCCGATCTGCGTGACGTGTGCGAACGCCTTCGCCGGATCGAAGCTCAGCGATTTGATCGTCGTCGCCATGATCGGGAACGCCGCCGACGTCCAGACGAGCGAATATCCATCGGGCGCGGACTTCGCGACCTCGGCGAAAGCGTGCGCGCCGCCGGCTCCCGGCTGGTTGATGATGACGAAGCTCTGGCCGAGATCGTCGCCCATATACTTGGTGAGGATCCGCGCCAGTGTGTCCGCGCCGCCGCCCGGTGGGAAAGGCACGACGAGTCTGATGTTCTGGGTTGGATAGTTTTGCGCTGCGACCGGCACGATCGAAGCGAATAGCGCCGCGGTGGAGCAGATGGCGCGCAGAAGCGTGAAGGGCTGCATCTCGGATGTCCGATCATGGGTGAGCTGGACCGCCTCGCACTCTATGGGATCGCCCGGCATTTGCAATGAACGTGGCAACGCGCAACGCGCCGATACGCCGCTCGCGCCTGACGCTGGGCAGCCATTCGCGCCCCTGACCTTGCTGCACGCCCTTTGGCAACACATCTACTCGGGAGAACTCAACCGGGAAAACCACCATGAGCCAATACAAGATCGCCGTCATCGTCGGCAGCCTTCGCCGCGACAGCTTCAATCGCAAGCTCGCCGGCGCGCTCGCCAAGTTGGCGCCGGCGGAGTTCTCGTTTCATCACGTGCAGATCGGTGACCTGCCGCTCTACAATCAAGATGACGACGCCGATCAGGCCGCATCTGTGAAGCGCCTCAAGTCCGAGATCGCGTTGGCGCAAGGCCTGATTTTCCTGACGCCGGAATACAATCGTTCGATCCCCGGCGTGTTGAAGAATGCGATCGATCACGCTTCGCGACCCTACGGCCAGAGTGTGTGGAGCGGAAAACCTGCAGGTGTGATCGGCGTATCGGTCGGCGCGATCGGCACCGCGTTGGCCCAGCAGCACTTGCGCAACATCCTCGCATATCTCGATGCTCCGACGATGGGACAGCCCGAGGCGTTCATTCAGGCCAAGGAAGGATTGTTCGAGGCTGACGGCAGTATCGGCGCAGCGAGCCGGCAGTTTCTCCAGGGCTGGATGGACCGCTACGTCGTCTGGGTGAAGCAGCACACGGGTTGACGTTAACCAGTCCGCCTGACGGAGGGGGCGCATGTCGCGCATCTTCCGCTTGGCGAGGTATCCGCGGTTTCGGCCTACCAAAGCCTTGCCGCACCCCTCACGCCGCTCGCATCCCCCCATCGTGGTGGTCGAATCGTGAGCCTTGGCGCCGCGGCGAAGACGTGAGGCGCGGCAAGCCTGGGGAGGTCTGAATACAACCCTTCGAGCTTCGACAGCCCGCCGCCCAGCACGATCACTTCCGGGTCGATGAGATTGACGACATGCGCGATTCCTCTTGCGAGGCGATCGGCATGCCGCGCCAGTGTCTCCCGTGCCGTGACATCACCGGCTGCGGCCCGCGCAGAAATGGCGTCCGCGGTCGTACCCTCGCCTGTCCGCCGCAGGTGATCTGCGGCGAGCCCGGTCCCCGATACCCACTGCTCGAGACAGCCCGCACGGCCGCACCAGCACGCCGGTCCGGGATGCTCGTCGCCCTGCGCCCAAGGCAGGGGATTGTGCCCCCACTCCCCGCCGATCGCGTTCGGCCCGTCGACCAGCTTCCCGTCGAACACGATGCCACCGCCGCAACCGGTTCCGATGATGATCCCGAAGACCGAGCGCGCCCCAGCACCCGCTCCGTCGCAGGCTTCCGATAGCGCAAAGCAATTCGCATCGTTGGCTATCCGTGCCGGCCGTCCCAGCCGCTGGGTCAAGTCCGTGAGAATGTTCCGGCCATTGAGCCAGGTCGAGTTCGAGCCCTGCGATTGTCCCGTGACCGGTGAGATCGATCCAGGCGCGCCGATACCGACACTGCCGCGCACTTGGGCTTCGGCCTCGATCGCCGCGACCATATCGGCGACCGCCTCGATGGTCGCGGCATAGTCTCCTCGCGGAGATGCAACCCGGCGGCTGGCCAGCACCGCGTCGCCGGGCCCGAGCATTACGCCTTCGATTTTGGTGCCGCCCAGATCGATCCCGATCCTGTGCGCGAACGAAGCCGGGCTATCCATGGCTCAGGCTCCCATCTTTCAGGCTCCGGGGCCCGCCCACCGTTTCGATGGCCGTTTGGACGCTGCCCGTCCCGACGTGTTGCCGGATGTATAGTTCTCGGCCGCGTACCGCTTCGCGTCGCCGCCGCCCACCAACGCTTCCCGCGCCGGCGCGATCGCCGCCGGATCGATCCCGGCCTCCGCCGAGAAGACCATCAGCAACGATTCGTCGGAAAGCAGGTAGTCCAGCACACCGGCTTGGCCCTCGGGCGTTCCTGCGGTAGCCTTCAGTTCAGCCAGCGAAATGCCGGTCGTTGAGAGAAAGCGCCCCAGCCGCTCGCCGTCCTCGGTCAGGAACACGAGGGCCGCAAGTCCAATCGACTCGGCGTCGACGCGGGCACCTGATTCTTGTCGCTGCATTTCTTCGCCTCCATCGCTCGAGAATTGCTGCTCGAAAAGTGGCCTGGGCTATACACCATAAACTGTTGGTTAGTGCTTGGTGAGCAAACTGCCCATATCAGCCGCCAATCGAATCGGTGCACAATTGGCGGCACCTAGAGTCGGGCCCCCCATGACCATCCAGCATCGCAGCGGTACCTTAGGTGGACTGCGACCCGGAATGCGCCGGGCGGGGAAGACTGTCCTCATCGTTGAGGACAACGAGCTCAACATGAAGCTGTTTCATGACCTGCTCGATGCGCATGGGTACGCCACCCTGCAAACGCGCAACGGCATAGACGCGTTGAAGCTCGCCCGGGAACACCGTCCTGATCTCATCCTGATGGACATCCAGCTTCCCGAGGTCTCCGGTCTAGAGGTTACGAAGTGGCTCAAGGAGGACGACGATCTGCGCGGCATTCCTGTCGTGGCAGTGACGGCGTTCGCCATGAAGGGTGACGAGGAGCGGATCCGCCAGGGGGGCTGCGAGGCCTATCTGTCGAAACCCATCTCGGTCATGAGCTTCGTTGATACGGTGCGCCGTTTCATTGGTGATGCCTGAGTTGGTGATGTCTGAGCGGTCGAGCTCGGCAGTGAGGGTTTGTAATGACGGCGCGCGTACTGGTGGTCGATGACATTCTGGCTAACGTCAAGTTGCTGGAAGCCAGGCTTCAGGCTGAGTACTTTGAGGTTCTGACCGCCAACAGCGGCCAGGCGGCGCTCGATATCTGTGCGCGCGAGCGCGTCGATGTCGTCCTGCTCGACGTGATGATGCCCGGCATGGACGGTTTCGAGGTTTGCCGGCGGCTGAAGTCCGCGCCAGCCACCAGCCATGTCCCCGTGATCATGGTCACCGCTCTCGACCAGCCATCCGACAAGGTGCAAGGCCTCGAGGCTGGCGCCGACGATTTCCTGACGAAGCCCGTGGACGACATCGCGCTCATCACGCGCGTCAAGAATCTCGCGCGCCTAAAGGCGCTGCACGACGAGATGACGATGCGTGCTTCGACCACGCAGCAATTGGGTCTCGGCCCGCAGGCGCTGGCCAAGGCCCTGCGCGGGGAAAGTGGCCGCATCATGCTGGTCGACGATCATCCCCGTTCGGCGGCGCGCATTCTGGAAGCACTCACGAAGTCGCACGACGCATTTGTCGAGCGGGATATTCAGAACGCCTTGATGAAGGTGACGCAATACAGCTTCGACCTGCTGATCGTCAGTCTCTCGCTTCAGGGGGCGGACGGCCTCCGCCTCTGCAGCCAGGTCCGCTCCCTCGACCGCACCCGCCATCTGCCGATCATCATCCTCGTCGAGCCCGGCGACGACGCACGCCTGCTGCGCGGCCTCGATATGGGCGTCAATGACTACCTGCTCCGCCCGATCGATCGCAACGAGATGTTGGCGCGCTGCAAGACGCAGATCCGTCGTAAACGCCACGGCGATTTCCTGCGCACCCGCATCGAAGAGAGCGTCGAGCACGCAGTGACCGACGCCCTCACCGGCTTGCACAATCGCCGCTACATGGAAGGCCATCTCCGCACGCTTGTGGAAGAAGCGGCAGCGAGCGGCCGGCCACTTTCTGTGATGGTCGCAGACATCGATTTCTTCAAGAAGGTCAATGACACCTGCGGCCACGACGGCGGCGACAACGTGCTGCGGGAGTTCGCGGCGCGTCTGAAGCGCAACACCCGCGGCATCGATCTGGCCTGCCGGATGGGCGGCGAGGAATTCGTCGTCATCATGCCGGAAACCGAGATGGAGCGCGCCCAGCAGGTCGCGGAACGCCTGCGCGCCATGATCGCGGCCGAGCCGTTCAAGATTAATGGAGCGACCCTCGCCAGTGTCACGGCGAGCGTTGGTGTCGCGACGTTGGAAGGTCCGGAAGAAACGCCGGAGAGCATATTCAAGCGTGCCGACAACGCGCTCTACGCAGCAAAGCGCGAAGGCCGGAACCGGGTAGTCGCGCAGGCGGCCTGACGGTCGGCGTCTCGGGCCGACGTCTTGTCTTGATTAACTCGGGAACTTCGCTGGAACTATCGAGAGATAGTCATCCCGGTGCTCGTCACCGGGATCCAAAGCGCCATGATCGCCGACGCTCGAGTAGGCGGGACGCTGGGTCCCAGGGGCAAGCCCAACCGCGCTAACATAGAAGTTTCTGCGTTCCCGGAAGCCGAGTGAAGCGAGGCTATCCTGGACCTTTACGCTTCTGAAATGTGTAAAGACCCCGGCTCTTCACATTCCGACCTCGCGGTCGAAACGCTCGTCCGGGGACGCAAGGAGAGGTTCTTGCTTACCGTCCGGCCATGTTAGCGCGAATGAGGGGCAAGCCCCGGGACGGCATCGTTGTTTTGAACGGTTGTCGGAGACGCGTGGATAATCGAGAGTCCTCGTGAAACGAGCAGTTCGCCCGGTGCCTCGCAGTGCCGGGCACCTTTTGAACGCCGCGACGCTGATCCAGGACCGGATAGTCCCGGACCAGCTAGCAAAATGCCCTCGATATGCGAAATTCGCGACACAATAGCGCCTCAGTCGCCGAGTATG
>CAMDMH010000083.1 GCA_945901835.1 Devosia equisanguinis
CCAGTTCGATCTGACGGAGTTTCCCGCGCCGACGGTCTGGCCGGGCGATGGTGGCGGCTATATCGGCACCGGCAACATCGTTCTCACGCGCGATCCGGAGACCGGCCGGATCAATGTCGGCTGCTACCGGCAGATGCTCCAGGGGCCCGATCGCATCGGCCTCTATTGCTCGCCCGGCAAACACGGCCTACTCGACCGCGAGGCATGGTGGGCGTCCGGCAAGCCGTTGGAGGTCGTCGCAGCCTACGGTATCGATCCCGTGATGTTCATGCTGGCGGCGCAGGTCTTCGGCATGGACGAAAGCGAACTAGAGGTGGCCGGCGGCATCATGGGCCGCGGCATATCGATGACGGACGCCGAGACCGTCAGTCTGCCCATTCCAGCGGAGGCGGAGTTTGTGATCGAAGGCCTGGTACATCCAGGACCGCGCGCAGACGAAGGCCCGCTCGGTGAATTCACGGGATACTATGGCCGCGAGCGCTCCCCGCAACCGCTGATCGAGGTCACGGCCGTGCACCACCGTCGCAACCCGATCATGACGGCGGCGCTGATGGCTAAGTATCCCTCGTGCGAAATCGGTGCTTATTACGCAATCATGCGGTCGGCACGGGTTCTGGACGACCTGAAGCGGAGAGGGGTCGCCGGCGTCGTCGGCGCCTACGCGCATCCGGCAGCCGCCTCGGGCTGGGGGATGGTCGTCGTCTCGTTGCAGCAGAAGTATGCGGGGCATGCAGCGCAGGTTCTGGCGCTGGCGGCGCAGTGCCCGGCGGCGGCGTACTACACGAAGTGGATCATAGCGGTCGACGACGACGTGGACCCCACCGACATCCACGATGTCCTGTGGGCGCTGTCCACCCGCTGCCATCCGACCGAGGACATCGACATCCTCAGGAATACTTGGTCGACGGGGCTCGATCCCAGCCGCTTCCCAGCGGACATGCGACCGTACGGTACGAAAGTGCTGATCAACGCCTGCAAGCCGCACCGCCACCTGTCGGAATTCCCGCAGGCAACGATGCTGCGGCGTGCGACCTATGACCGTGTGTCCAAGCGCTGGAGCGAGCTCGGCTTCAAGGACGCGCCGCCGAAGCTGACATCCTTCCATCCGGAGAAGCCGAAACGCTGAAGCCAGGCTGCAACGAGCCGCGCTGCAACGAGCCGCGCTGCAACGAGAAAGGACCCACCTTGCGGCGGGGCCTTTCCATTTCAACCGCCAGGTGACGCGATCAATCGCGGTCGCCCATCAGGCTCAGCAAGCTCTGGAAGATGCCGACGAAGTCGATGTAGAGGTTCAGGGCACCCAACACCGCACCCTTCGACATCGCGGCGCTGTCGCCAACCAGTTCATAGTACCCGTCCTTGATCTGCTGCGTGTCATACGCCGTGAAACCGGCGAAGATCAGCAGGCCGATGGCCGAGATCACGAACTGCATAACCGGGAAGGTCGTCTGGTAGTACACCGACACGCCCAGGTTCACGAGGCTGGCGATGATCAGACCAATCATGCCCATGAACAGGAACGTACCCCAGCCCGAAAGATCCATCTTGGTCGTGTAGGCCCACACCGACAACGTGGCGAACGTAGCCGAGGTGATGAAGAATACCTGAGCGATCGAACCCATCTTGAAGACGAGGAAGATCGTCGACAGAGACAGACCCATCGCCACAGCGAACAGCCAGAATGCGATCTGCGCACCCGCCACGCTCATCGAGTAGATGCGGAAGGCGAGGAAGAACGAGAACGCGAGCGGCAGAAGCATGATGACCCACTTCATCGGCGACGCGTAGAGGAACGCGCCCAATGGCGTGAGGAATTCACCGCGCTTCAGCGCGAGGGGAAGGCCACTGGCACCCTTCGCAGCAAGCGCCGCGTCGCCCGTGACAGACTGGGTGAAGAGGAAGTAAGCGACAAGACCGGTCAGCGCGAGGCCGGCCGTCATATAGTTGTACACGCTCACCATGTAGGAGCGCAGGCCCGCGTCGACCTGCACACCCGTCTGGGTGCCGATCGTGGAGCCGACATTCGCGTAGCGCCTGTCGAATTCAGCCATCTGAGTAGGGTCCCGTTCCCTTGTTCCCGTTCCCGGCGAGGCCCGATATTGGACCTCGACTGGGATATGGTCTGGTTGCCGGTCCCTTTCAAGGCGTAAGCCCTAGACGACCGGCGGCCAACATTATGCCGACTCATAAAGTAGGGAAATTCGGCGCAGCCGCAAGAGGGCTATTCCCTATCGCGGTGATAGGTTATTCCGATCTAAGCACGGGAACTGCCGGCGCGCGAAGCACGGACCAGGTGCCGACCGAGCCGAAAGCCAGCACCAGCCCGAGGGCGACGCCAAGCGCCTGGACGACGGCCATGATGGAAAACGCGAAGTCGAAGTCCATCACCCGGGTCACGGCGATCCATGCCGCTCCCGAGCCCAGGAGAACAGCCATGGCCGACGTGATCAGTGCAAGCAGCGCATACTCGTAGAAGTGAGATTTGAGAATACGGCCCCGCGTCGCCCCCAGGGTCTTGAGGATCACCGCCTGTTTGATCCGTCGCCGCTGGGCGGTCGCCAGGGCCCCGGCCAACACCAGGGCGCCGGCGATCAGCGTAACGCTGCCGGCGACCCGGACGGCGGTCATCACCTTCTGGAATACGGTCTGGAACGCGTCCAAGGCATCCTTTACGCGGACCATGGTGATCGACGGCAACGTGCGGGCAATGTTGCGGGAGAGGTCCGCTTCGAGCTTGAGGTCGACGGGATCGGGCAAAGTGACCGTCGCCAGCAGGTTGTGCGGTGCGGCTTTCAGGGTGTTGGGCGAAAACACCATCACGAAGTTGATGGCGAGGCTTTCCCACTTGATCTCACGCAGGCTCGTCAGCCGCGCCGTTACGTTGCGGCCGAGCACGTTCACGGTGACGGTATCGCCGATGTCCAGGCCCAGCCGCTTCGCCAGTTCCCCCTCGAACGACACTTGCGGCTCGCCCTCATAACCCGCCGGCCACCACGCCCCCTTGGTCACCTTGGAGCCTTCCGGTACCGCCTCCGAATAGGTCAGGCCGCGATCGCCCTGCAGCACCCAGGCAGCCTCGGGTGCGATCTTGAGTTGATCGGCTGCCTGCCCCTTGATCGAAACGATACGGCCGCGCAGCATCGGCGCTTCGTCGATCCGCGCGTCGGGCGATGCACGCCTGACGATCTCCACGAATGGATCGCGATCGGCCCGGGTGATGTCGAGCACGAAATAGGTCGGGCTGTGTTTGGGCGCCCGCGTGGTCAACTCGGCGATCAGCGAAGCGTCCACGAGCGCTACCGCCACGAGCAGCGACAGGCCGGCCCCCAGCGACAGAACGATCGAGCGCGTCAGGCCGTCGGGCGCTGCGATATTGCCGAGCGCAAGGCGCCATTCGGCGGAACCCGACCGGCGCGCCCTGGCGGCTCCCCACATCGCGGCGCGTCCGAGACCCGCGAACACCACGAACACGCCGACGACGGCCGCGAGAAAATACGTCGCGGTGCTGCGCGAGTCCGAGCCGATGACAGCGAAAGCGACAAGTGCCGCCGCGGCGAGCGCGGTCATCGCGATGATGGCACGTGAAGGCCACACCCGCTTGTCTGATATCTCGTCGCGGAACAGCGCGCCGGCCCGGATCTGATCGGCCCGCCCCAGCGGCCAGAGCGTGAAGACGGCAGCGACCAGCACGCCGCAGACAGCGGCACTCATGATACTCCACGGCGAAATGCTGACGGAGATCCGGATCGGGAGGGCGCTGCCGTAGAGCGTGTCGAGCGAGTACGGGACGAGGCAGCCGACGAATATACCTATCACGATGCCGAGCGCCGCCACCAACATGACCTGTGTGAAGAAGATCGCGAAGACCAGCCGCGAGCCAGCCCCCAAACTCTTCATGGTTGCGATCACCTTGCGGCGGCGGTCGATGAACGTGGCGACCGCATTGGCGACACCGACACCGCCGATGAGCAGCGAAGTCAGACCGATCAGCGTGAGGAACTGCCGAAGTCGATCCAAGGTTCGCGTGACCTGGGGCGAGGGATCGCGCCGGTCGGCGACTGTGAAGCCGGCCTCCGGCAGATCGCTTTTCACCGCGTCGCGGAATGCGATAAGCGCGGCGGCATCCGCTGTCGGCAGCTTCAAGGCATAGCGCCACCGCGCCAGCGTTCCCGGCTGCACGAGGCCGGTCGCGTCGAGGGTCGCCATCGAGACGAACACGCGGGGACCGTACGTGACACGATCGGAGATCGTATCGGGCTCGCGTTCGAGAACGCCCGCGATGACGAGTTCGGCCTGCCCGACCCGGAACTTTCCGCCGGGTTGCACCTTGATCCGCTCCAGCAAGAGGGGATCGACGACGGCGGCGAGCGGCTTTGCCAGCGCTGCTTGAAGCGAGACGTTATCCCGAAGCAACGCCTCTCCAGCGAGGGGATAGACCGCATCGGCAGCCTTGAGCTCGATGAGGGTCTGGTCGGACGCATCCGGGGTTCGCGCCATCGATCGCATCGTCGCCGTCTCGCTGACGCGTCCCCGGCTCTCGAGCCAGGTCCGTTCCGCCGCCGTCGCGCGGGTGTGCGTCCGAGCCAGCGTAGCGTCGCCGCCAAGGATAGATTGTCCCTGCGCCTCGAAGCCGGCACGCAGCGCATCGCCCAGCGCGCCGACGCCGGTAATCACGGCGACGCCAAGCGCCATGCACGCCACGAACACGTAGAACCCGCGAAGTCCGCTGCGCATTTCTCGTAGCGCGAGGCGGATCGCCAGCGGCATCCACGCGGCACGCGGCGCCGGCAATGGCAGGGGCGCAACGGTACCGACACTATTCATCGCAAGGCCTCGTGGCCGGTCTTCTGTGGAGCGCTGGCGCTGTCCTCGACGATCCGGCCATCGGCCATGCGAACGGTTCGCTGGCACATCCTGGCCAGCGCAGCATCGTGAGTGACGAGGATCAGCGTCGCCGCATGCCGCCGCTGCAGATCAAACAGGAGCTCGACGATCGTCTGTCCGGTGCGGCCATCGAGATTGCCGGTCGGCTCGTCTGCCAGCAACAGCTTCGGCGCCGTCGCCAGAGCCCGCGCGATCGCGACCCTCTGTTGTTCGCCGCCGGACATCTCGGCGGGGTAGTGCGTGAGCCGATGCGACAGGCCGACCTCGTCGAGCACGGCTGCCGCGACCTTCTCGGCATCGGCCCGGCCGGCGAATTCCAGCGGCAATGCGACGTTTTCGAGCGCAGTCATGGTGGGCACGAGATGGAACGACTGGAACACGATGCCGATCTCGGCGCCGCGCACCCGCGCCAGGGCATCCTCGTCCAAGCCTTGCAGGTCGTAGCCCGCAACGATCACGCGCCCGCGCGTCGCCCGTTCGAGCCCGGCCGTCACCATCAGCAGCGAGGTCTTGCCCGAACCGGAGGGACCGACAATCGCCAGCGATTGCCCAGCCGCGACGTCGAGCGAGACATCGCGCAGGATCTCGACCGGCCCCGCCCGGCTGGTCAGCGTCAGGCCGACGTTCTCGAATCGCACGATCGGGGACGAAGAAGGTTTATCTTCGGGCAAACAGGCCCCCGTTCGGGTCGAGAAGAGTTGTCTTGGGTTGCGGATCGGCAGGTCTTGAGTTCGCCACCGGACGCATCTACCTACCGATGTCGCGTCTGTGTGCTACGGCACGGCACAACGCACGGATCTCGCACGGCTTCTGGTCGAGAGGTGAGGCAACAAGATGATCGCGCGCAGGATCGCAGGCTGCTCCTTTGGCCGCGCCACGCCGCACAGGCTCATGCAGATAGGAGCGTTCGGCGCGGTTTTCCACCTCCTTCTCGCGTTGTCGCTGACGATTGCGCTCATGAAGCCCAAGCCCGCCACCGCCGCAGGTCCCATTCGCATCGTCGCATTCGGCGACAGCCTGACGGCAGGCTTTCGTCTTGCCCCAGGCGAAGCGTTTCCGGTTCGGCTCGAACGGGCACTGCGAGCCAAAGGTGTCGCGGCGAAAGTCGATAACGCCGGTGTTTCCGGCGACACTACGGCCGGTGGGCTCGCGCGGCTCGATTGGGCGGTGCCCGACGCGACCGACATCGTAATCCTGGAACTCGGCGCCAACGACGCGCTGCGCGGCGTCGACCCGAAGGTCACGCGCGCGAACCTCGACACCATCATCACCAAGCTCAAGGCCAAGGGCGCGAAGGTGCTGCTCGCCGGCATGCTCGCGCCGAAGAACTGGGGCGAGGACTATGCGCGCCGCTTCGATGCGATCTTTCCCGATCTCGCCCAGACGCACGGCCTCGCGCTGTATCCGTTCTTCCTGGACGGCATCGCGCTGCGCCCCGATCTCAACCTCGACGACGGCATGCATCCCAATGCGAAAGGCGTCGACGTGATCGTCGAGCGCATCCTGCCGTTCGTCGAGAAGCTCGTGCAAGACGCAGCAGTTAAACCCTAGACCACGAGGCCCCACTTCCCCGATCCACCCGCCGCATCCGTCATTTCTGCACATCCGGGAGGCCGCCATGCCCCGTCTGTTCGCCGGTATCGAGCTGCCGGAAGCCGTCAAGGATCAGCTCTCCGAGTTATCGCGGCCCTTGCTCGGCGCAAAGTGGGTGGACGACGACGACTTACACATCACCCTGCGATTCGCCGGCGACATCGAAGGCCGCCTCCAGCGCGAGTTCATAGACTTGCTCGGCAACGTAGAAGCGGACGCGTTTGAACTCCGGCTGGACGGGCTCGGCACGTTCGGCGGCAAAGATCCGCGCTCGATCTGGGCGGCCGTGGCGCCAAACCCCGCGCTCGACGCGCTGCAGCGGGGCTGCGAACGCGCGGCGCGCAATGCCGGCCTGCCGCCCGAGCCGCATCCGTTCAGGGCGCATGTGACGATCGCCCGCCTGCGCCACGTGCTGCCCGAAGACGTCGCCCGGTTGCTGGGCCAGATCGGCGCATTCCGCACCGCGCCGTTTCCGGTGACAGAGTTCGTGCTGTTCTCCTCCAGGCCCAAGGTCGGTGGCGGACCCTACGTCGTCGAGGCAACCTATCCCCTCCGCGGCGGTTACTACGACATGGAAGACGACGCCCACGGCGACAAATGGAGATGAGGCGATGGCGATTGCGAAACTCACTGACGCCGAGCGGGCATCGCTCGGCAAGCTGCTGCCCGGTTGGGCGCTGGTCGCCGGCCGCGACGCGATCCAGCGCAGCTTCAAGTTCGGCGACTTCAACGCGGCGTTCGGGTTCATGAGCCGTGTGGCGCTGCTCGCCGAGCGGCAGGACCATCACCCCGAGTGGTTCAACGTCTGGAACCGCGTGGACATTACGCTCTCGACGCACGACGCGGGCGGGCTATCATCGAGAGACATCGCGCTGGCGGAAGCCATCGACGCGGTGGCTATCTGAAAAAGCAGCGATACGGGGGAAACATGAAGACATCCGCAGCACGCGCGGTAATCGCCGCCGCGTCATTAGCGCTTGCACCCGCAGGCGGCGGGTCTTTCCCCAGCGCACCATCACCATCGTCGCGCCGACGGCTGCCGGCGGCCCCGGCGACATTGCAGCTCGCGGCGTCGCCGACAGGATGAGCTCAATCCTCGGCCAGACCATCGTCATCGAGAACATGGCAGGCGCCGGCGGCTTGCAGGGGACCGCCCGCGTCGTCCGCGCCGAGCCCGACGGCTACACGCTCCTCGTCCACCAGACCGGCATCGCATTCGCGCCTGCGCTCGATCCGCCACCGCCGTTCAACGTCGAGAAAGACCTGACGACGGTCGGCCTCGTCAACACCAGCTATCTCGTTCTTGTCGGCCGCAAGTCGCTCGCGCCAGCCGGTCTCGCCGGGCTCATCGCCTGGATGAAGACGCCCGGCAACCAGACCCGCTTTGCCCATCCCGGAAGCGGCACGCTCGGCCATCTCGCGACGCTCGTGTTCGCACGCTCGGTCGGCGTCGAGGTCGACGCCGTCTCCTATCGCGGCGTGGCGCCGGCCATGACCGACATCGTCGGCGGCCACGTCGATCTCGTTTGGGGCGGCGCTGCCGTCGCGTCGCAGTTGATCGCGGCAGGAACCATCAAAGGCTATGTCGTCGGCGGCCCCAAGCGGCTTGATAGAATTCCGGAAGTGCCCCACGCTCAAGAGGCCAAGCAGCCAGCGCTCGACATGCCCTTCTGGCACGCGATGTTCGCACCCGCCGCCACCCCCAAGCCCGTCATCGACAAACTCAACGCCGCGCTCAACGAGGCGCTCGCCGACGCCAAGGTCATCAAGTCCTACGCAGACGGCGGCGCCGAGCCGTTCCCCGCCAACATGCGCTCACCCGAGGTCGCCAACGCCTTCGTGAAAAGCGAGATCGCGAGATGGAGCGGCGTGGTGCGGCTGAATGCAGCGAAGATGAAGCAATGACGACGATAAAGGATGCGCAATCTCCGGCCCGGAAGGGGCACGTCATCACTAAGGATAGGGCGGAGAGTATGTCCGGCCTTCGCGCGCCTCCCCATCCCCGCCGCCATTTGCACTCGCCGGTCAAACTGACTAGAAGAGCCCCGCGCTGTCACACGAGCCCGCGAGTAGCCCTCCATGAGCACCCAAGCCCCCCTCCGCTACAAGCGACTGCTCCTCAAGCTGTCCGGCGAGGCTTTGATGGGGAAGGGACAATACGGCATCGATAATGCCGTGGTGAACCGCCTGGCGCTGGACATCAAGAATGCCCTCGAATCCGGCGCGCAGCTCGGCGTCGTGGTCGGCGGCGGCAACATTTTTCGTGGCCTCGCCGGCGCTGCCGCCGGCATGGAGCGCGCGACCGCCGACTACATGGGCATGCTAGCGACCGTCATGAACGCCCTGGCGCTCGGCAATGCGCTCGAAAAAATCGGCGTCGAGGCGCGCGTGGTCTCGGCCATCCCGATGCCGACGGTGTGCGAGAGCTACGTCCGGCCCAAGGCACTGTCCCACATCAAGGAAGGCCGCGTCGTGGTGTTCGCTGCCGGCACCGGAAATCCGTTTTTCACCACGGATACCACTGCTGTGCTGCGTGCGGTCGAGATGGACTGCGAGGCCGTAGTCAAGGCGACGCAGGTCGACGGCGTCTACTCCGCCGACCCCAAGAAATTGCCGGATGCGACCCGGTACGAC
>CAMDMH010000084.1 GCA_945901835.1 Devosia equisanguinis
AGATGCCGGAGCAGCCGGTGGCGCTTGACCATCATCTCCACCGCGAGAGCCGCGCGCCCGAGCGCGACCTGCCGCTGCCTGAACCTCGTAGTTCTGCCGCCACCGAACCGCGCGCCAGCCTGCAACAGGCCCAGCCGGCCGAGCCAACATTGGCTGCTGTGCCCGTGGCAGCAGCAACGGTAGCGGCCTCCGCGGAGACTGCTGCCAACAGCCGTGAGAGCTTCGTCGCCGCGGCCCGTCGAGCCGCAAGAATGGCGACCGAAGCTCCCCCGGAGCAGGAAGTGACCGCCGAACCGGCCGCCACCCCTGCAAAAACGCGCAGCCCTGCCAAGGCCGCTCCCGGGAGCCGCAAGCTTTCGACGGTCTCGATGGCCCTGATCTGCCTGGTGCTGGTTGGCGGAAGCTTCGTGGTCGACAAGATGACCATTCTCGCCCAGAAGGGGCAGCAGCCGGCAGTCCAGTCGAACACACCGCAATCGGCGCCGCCGCTCAGCGAGGCCGATAAGCGGATACAGAACCTCGAGGATGCCGATGGCGCGGGCAGCGGGCAAATGGTACGGGCCAGCCCGCCCAGCGCCGCAGCTCCATCCAGAACGGGAGCGACCGCGATCTGACCGGTCAGCCGGCCAATGGCGGTGCGATGCCACAGATCCCCGGCATGGCGCCCGGCGTGGCGACTGTTCCGGCGGCCCTCACCAAGGATGCCACGGCCGAGAACCTGACGCCGCGGTCCAACGACCTGCCGCCGCTCGCGATCGGTCCGAACTCGCTGCGCACCGCCGCCGCGAAGGGCGATCCGTCGGCAGAGTTCGAGGTCGGCGCGCGCTTCGCGGAAGGCCGTGGCGTCGCCCAGGACCTGCAACAGGCTGTGACTTGGTATCAGCGCGCGGCGGCACAGGGTTTTGCTCCCGCCCAGTATCGCCTCGGCAGCATGTTCGAGCGCGGCCTCGGCGTGAAACCGGATCTGGCGAAGGCCCGCGTCTGGTATCAGCGCGCCGCCGAGCAGGGCATCGTAAAGGCGATGCACAACTTGGCCGTCCTGACCGCCGGCCGCGACACCGCGATGACCGACTACGCCACCGCCGGCAAGTGGTTCCGTGCCGCCGCCGACTTCGGTCTGACCGACAGCCAGTTCAACCTCGCGATCATGTACGACAGTGGCTTGGGGCTGGAGCGCGACGCCAAAGAGGCGTTCAAGTGGTTCTCGCTGGCCGCCCGTGCCGGCGACGAGGAAGCTGCCCGCCGTCGCGAAAGCCTGCGCCAGAAGCTGCAAGCCAACGAGGTGATGGTGGTCGAGGCCGAACTGGCGAACTGGCGTCCCAAATCAGCCGATCAGGCCGTAAACGATCCGCGCTTTGCGGGCGATGCCTGGAAGAAGAGCGCACGCTGACGGCATCTGCTTTCACGCCGGATTTCACGCCGGATCATCGAGGGCCCAGGTTCACGCCGGGGCCCTTCTTCTTTCTGCAGGCCCCGACGCATATCGCCCCCGGACCTTGCCCCCAGGACCTCGCCCGAGTTTGTCATTGACCTTGGAGAGCACAACGGGCTTATTCCCCTCTCCGAATTTTTCGCGACTTCCGCTGCCAATTCGCTTCGTCGACACCTGCCGGATCGAGCCGTGCAGTTGTCGCTGAAGGATCGATAGAAGTCCGCGATGCGCACGAACTGGATACCGATGCTCAGCCACGCCTTTTCAGCAGCGACGCCCGGAAACACCATGCGACTCGGCGTGGCGTTGCTCTTCGCCGGTTTCGTTGCCCTGGGTCTCGCGTCCTTCTCCGACATCGCCGCTGCGCAAGACCTCGCTCAGCGCCGCCAGCAACCGCCGCCACAGGCCCAACCCCAGGCCGAGCCGAGAGTGCCGCCGAAGCAACCGGCTCCAGTTCGCCCCGCAGCACTTCCCGAAGCCCGCGAGACCGTCCAGGCCGACGTATCCTCCCGCAGCGTCTCCATCACCTCGAGCTTCACCGGCACCGAGATCATCGTCTTCGGCGCTGTCGACAACAGTCGCCAGTCGAGCCCCGAATCCGGCTTCTACGACGTCGTCATCGTCGTCGAGGGAACGCCGACCCGGCTCGTCGCGCGCAAGAAATCCAACGTCGGAATCTGGCTCAACACCGCCTCGATCACGTTCCAGAGCGTCCCGAGCTACTACGCGATCATCTCTACCCGCCCGCTCGACGAGATCGCCGATCCGATCATCCTGCGTGACAACGACATCGGCTTCGAACACGTCCGCATGACGCCGATCAGTGGTTGGGAAACCGGCGTCACAACAGGCGAACTGGAGGACTTCAAGAGCGCCGTCGTGCGCATCAAGCAGCGCGAGCGCCTCTACGTGGAGCGCACTGTCGGCGGCGTCGTGTTCATCGGCCGCAGCTTGTTCCGCGCCTCCCTCGACTTGCCCGCGAACGTGCCGGTGGGGCCCCTCGTTGCCCGCGTCCACCTGTTCCGCGAAGGCAGACTGCTGCACACGTTCACGTCCCGCGTGACGTTGCGGCGCGAAGGCCTGGAGCATTTCCTGCATACCTTCGCTTTCGGCCAGCCGTTGATCTACGGCCTTGCCACGGTGCTGATCTCGATCGCGATGGGCCTCGCGGCGACAGCCCTGTTCCGCCGTAGCGCGCATTGATCGACGGGCTTTCCTCAGTGGCTGACCGAGGCTCGACCACAGTGCTTGAGAACTGGCGCGCGAAAGTGAAGGCGCTGAAACGCGAGGTCGTCGCCATCGCGCTGGCCGCCCGTGATCCGCGCACGCCCTGGGCCGCCCGGCTGCTCGTTCTGGCGATTGTCGCCTACGCGGCCTCCCCGATCGATCTCATCCCGGATTTCATCCCCGTGCTTGGTTTTCTCGACGAGTTACTGCTGCTTCCAGCAGCCCTATATCTCGCTATCCGCATGATCCCCGCCGACGCGATGGCCGATGCCCGTGTTCGCGCCGGCAACGAGCGCCTCGCGCCGAGCCGCGCTGCGGCGGCGATCATCGCCCTCATCTGGCTCGCGATCGCCGCCGCCGGCATCTATTTCGCCTGGGGCTGGTTTTCGGCCTGAACCGTCAGGAACCGCCGCCTTTTTGCACACACCTCGCGGTTTACCGGCTCACAAGGTCTTGGATTCTTCACCGAGCATGCGTAGATTACGTCTTGCTGCGGGGCTCGTCAGGAACACTTTATCCCCTGGGCCTATAAGATCTGCTAGGGAGCTGTCCCTGGTCCAGGCCGTGGTCTGGATCACATGGTTCCCACCTTCTATGAAGGGACCTGGCGGGATCTACAGTTCCAACGGCCACCGCGGCACTAAATTCCGGGCCCTTAGGCGATGACTGGCCCCCAATGACCGGAGAAAAGTTCGAGATACCCGAACTGGTCGCCGCCAAGCGCGCCCTCCGCAAGATCTGCGCAGCGCACCGCGATCATCTTGCCCCCGGCTATCGCACAGCGGCGGCCGTGCAGATCGCGGCCATCGGCATGGGCTTCGCCGCCACGCAGCCTAGCCTCGTCGTGTCAGCTTATTCCGCGATGGGCTCCGAAATCGATCCAGCCCCCCTCGTCGAGCGCCTCGCCGCGACAGGCTTCCGCACCTGCCTGCCAGTGATCCAGCCGATGGGCAATCCGCTGAAGTTTCGCGCATGGCAACCCGGGGCCCCGCTCGTCGCCCGCACCTGGGGCATACGTGAACCTGCCGACGACGCCCCGGAAGTCGATCCCGACATCCTCCTGGTCCCGCTCCTTGCCTTCGAGCGCCGCGGCATCCGCCTTGGCTACGGCGGCGGCTATTACGACCGCACCCTCCAACGCCTCCGATCCTTGAAAAGCATCACGGCGATCGGCCTCGCCTACGCCGATCAGGAGTTGCCCGAAGTGCCATCCGGTCCCCTCGACCAGCCCCTGGATTGGATCTTCACCAACACCCATCCGATCAAACCGGTCCTGTCGAAATAGACCAATCCTGACTGCCGCACGGTTGACGAGCTTCGGATAACGTCGACATGCTGCCTTCATCTTCCAAGCCTGTCCCGCAAGGAGATCGCCGATGGACACGACGTGGATCGTACTGGGAGTGATCGGCCTCGTGCTGGTCTGGCTGATCGCAGCATATAACGGCTTGGTAAGCCTCCGCCAGCGCACGCGGCAGGCCTTCTCCGATATCGACGTCCAGCTCAAGCAGCGCCACGACCTCGTGCCCAACCTCGTCGAAACCGTGAAGGGCTACGCCAAGCACGAGCGCGACACCCTCGAAAACGTCGTCAAGTGGCGCAACGCTGCAGCCTCCGCGACCGGCCCCGCAGCCCAGGCTGCAGCCGAAGGCCAGCTCACCGCCGGCATCCGCCAGTTGGTCGCCCTCGCCGAAGCCTATCCGGACCTCAAGGCCAACACCAACTTCCAACAACTGCAGGGCGAGTTGTCCGACCTCGAGAACAAGATCGCTGCATCGCGCCGGTTCTTCAACAACGCCGCCTCCGAATACAACGCGTCGCGAGAGAGCTTCCCCACCGTTCTCTTCGCCAACAGCATGGGCTTTGCCCCACAGGAATTCTTCAACCTCGACGAGACCGAGAAGGCCGCCGTCAAGAACGCGCCGAAGGTCCAGTTCTGATCGGCGGCACGATGCAGGTCTATGGCCTCTACGGACACATCCGAGCAAACCAGATCCGGTCGGCGATCCTGCTGGCCGGCTTCGTCCTGCTGCTGCAGATGCTGCAGTTTTCGCTCTATCTGCTATTCACCGCCTTCACCGAATTCGGCCTGACCTTCGAGACGATTGCCCGCGACGCCTTCGCTTCGTTCCAGCGCACGTGGCCGGTCGCCACGGTACTCGCGCTGGCATGGTTCACGATCGCCTGGTTTTCGCACCACGCTCTCATCCGCATGGCGACCGGCGCTAAATCCGTCGAACGCAAGGACGAGCCCAAGCTCTACAACGCGCTCGAGAACCTCTGCGTATCGCGCGGCATCCCCATGCCCCGGCTCGAGATCATGGAAACCCCGGGCCTCAATGCTTACGCAGCCGGACTGCGCGAGAACGATTACGTCGTCGCCGTAACCCGTGGCCTGCTGGACAAACTCGCGCCCGACGAACTCGAAGCCGTCCTCGCCCACGAACTCACCCACATCCGCAATCGCGACACACAGCTGATGGTCGTCGCGGTTATCTTCGCTGGCATCTTCGCGTTCTTCGGAGATATGATCATCCGCGGCTGGGATTTCCCATACGGCGTCTCGCCGACCAGCCGGCGCACCCGGTCGGAATCGGACGGCGGCGGCGGCTGGTCCTGGGGCGACAGCAGTTCCAAGCGCAGTGACCGCGACCGCGAAGGCGGCGGCAATGCCGGCGGCGCACTCATCGCGATCGCCGTGGCCGTCGCCATCATCCTGATCACCTGGGGCGTTTCGACCATCATCCGCTTCGCCTTGTCCCGCTCCCGAGAATACCTGGCGGACGCAGGCGCTGTCGAACTCACGAAGAACCCCGACGCCATGGTATCTGCACTCCGCAAGATCTCGACCAACCCCACTGTTCCCGTGATCTCGCGTATGGAAGCGTTCTTCATCGAGCAGCCGATCGGCGAACGCCTCGCCGGCATCCTCTCCACCCATCCCCACATCGAAGACCGCATCGCCGCGTTGCAACGATACGCGGGGGCCAACGCCCCGAACTGAGACGGCCACCTCGAACCCGAGTACTTGCCCCGCTCCCGCCCGCGAGGCAGAGTGCCGCCCGATCGCACACACTTATTCAGCACGCCTAGAGGCACGCAATGACTGACCTTCCCCGCATCACTTCGTTCATCGGCGGCGACACTGTCCCCGCAGGCGCAGGCGCTTTCAACCTCGTCGATCCCCAGACCGGAAAGCCCATCGGCGCCATCGTCGAGGCGGGCGAGGCCGGCGTCGCCGCCGCCGTGAAGCTCGCGAAATCCGCCTACGAAGCGAACCGCAAATCCCCTGTCCACCAGCGCGTAAAATGGCTCCGCGACGGCGCCGCCGCACTTCGCAAGGCCGTCGACGAGATCGCACCGCTCATCAGCCAGGACGTCGGCAAGCCGATCCGCGTCTGCCGTGGCGAGATCGCACGTGGCGCGGAGTTCATGGAAGCCGTCGCCGCCTGCCTGCCGCAGATGAATGGCGAAGTCCTGCCGCTCGATGCGACCGCCCCGGGCGACGGGCACTTCGGCTTCACGCGTCGTATTCCCTATGGCGTCGTCGCCGGCATCATCCCCTTCAACGGACCGATCAATCTCCTAGTCCAGAAGGTCGCCCCCGCGATCGCAGCCGGCAACGCCATCGTCACAAAGCCCCATCCCGCCGGAACGCGCACCGCTTTGAAGCTCGCCGAGTTGTTCCAGACCGCCGGCTGGCCCAAGGGCCTGTTCACGGTCCTCACTGGCGACAAGGCATCTGCGGCCGCCCTCGTCTCCCACCCTCATGTCCGCTGCGTCTCCTTCACCGGCGGCACGGCGGGTGGCGACGCACTCGCCCGTCTCGCGGGCGCCAAGAAGTTCGTCGCCGAACTCGGCTCCAACGCGGCCAACATCGTGATGGCCGACGCCGACATCGCCGACGCCGCCAAGAAGATCGCCGGCGCTGCCTTCGAGGCGAGCGGCCAGCAGTGCATCTCCGCCCAGCGCGTGCTGGTGGACAATTCGATCCTCGACAAGTTCACCGAAGCCTTCGTCACCGCCGCCAAAGCGCTGAAAGTCGGCCGCGCGGACGATCCAGCCGTCGACGTGGGCCCGATGGTCAGCGCCGCCGCCGCCGACCGCGTGATGGGCATGTGCGAGGACGCGATCAAGCGCGGCGCCACCTATGCGCTGAAACCGCAGCGCGACGGCGCGACGGTCTCTCCCGGTATTCTCGTCGAGGTTCCCAACGCAGCGCGCCTGTGGTGCGAGGAAGTCTTCGGCCCCATCGCTATCGTCACCCCATTCTCCGGCATCGAGGAAGGCTTGAAGCTCGCCAACGACAGCGAGTTCGGCTTGCAGGGCGCGCTTTTCACCTCGAACTTGAAGACCGCCTTCCGCTTCGCCGACGATTTCGAAGTCGGCTGCCTGTGGGTCAACGAGCCCTCGCGCTTCCGCGTCGATGTCTATCCGTTCGGCGGCGTAAAGTCCTCCGGCGTCGGCCGCGAAGGCATCCGCTACGCCATCGAAGAAATGAGCCAGATGAAGTTCATCGGCATCAAGCCTTGAAACTCCCTCTGCCCAACCCTCTGCTCCGCTGAAAAGCGTGGGGGAGAGGGCGAAAAAAGGTCGAACCATGATCATCAAGACCCAGGCCGACGTAACGACCGCGGTGCTCGCCGAGATGGCACGCGCAGAAGATCCGCGCACTCGCGAGATCCTCACTTCGCTCATCAAGCATCTGCACGGCTTCATTCGCGAGACGAAGCTGTCGGAAGCCGAATTCCAGCAGGCCTGCGCCATCATCAATCGCGTCGGTCAGAAATCGAACGACAGCCACAACGAAGCCGTGCTGATGTCGGGCTCGCTCGGCGTCTCCTCGCTCGTCTGCCTCCTCAACAACGGCGACAACGGCTCGACCGAAACGACCGCAAACCTCCTCGGTCCGTTCTGGCGTACAGAGAGCCCGCGCACCGAAAACGGCGGCTGCCTCCTGCGTTCGCCCACGCCCGGCATGCCGCTGTTCGTCGAAGCGCTGGTCCAGGACCACGCGGGGCGTCCCGTCGCCGGGGCCGAAATCGACGTCTGGCACTGCAACGACGAGGGCTATTACGAAAACCAGGACCCCAGCCAGGCCGAGATGAACCTCCGCGGCAAGTTCACCACCGATGCAGCGGGCAAGATCTGGTTCCGCTCGATCAAGCCGATCGGCTACCCGATCCCGCTCGACGGGCCCACCGGGGATCTCCTGCGCATGCTGAAGCGCCACAACATGCGCCCCGCGCATCTGCACTTCCTCATCGTGAAGGACGGCTTCAAGGCGCAGATCAGCCAAGTCTACTCGAGTGAAGATCCCAACCTCGAGACCGACAGCCAGTTCGGCGTCACCCAGCGCCTGATCGCCCAATACGTCCTGCACGAGAACGAGCCCGCGCCCTACGGCGACGCAAAGGGACCGTGGTACTCGATGTCGTTCACGTTCGATCTCGACGCTGGCCAGCCCAAACTCCCACGCGCGCCGATTTCCAGCAAGTCCACCTCGCCGCCGCCCAGGATCGAGCGCCTCGTCCGCGCTTGAACCCAGCCACGCCTGAACAAAACCCGTCAGAACACAAAAGGGAAACGTCATGCAGTTTTCGCTGAAGGCAGCGCTGGTGTTTGCCGCGATCGCATTCTCCGGCTCGGCTCACGCCCAGTCGATCGATGTCCTGAGTGCGGGCGCCGTCGAGCCCGGCATTCTCGCTGCCGCCGAAGCCTACAAGAAGCAGACCGGAACCGACGTGAAGGTCCGCTTCGCCACCGCGCCGATGATCCTCAAGCAGATGGGCGAGGGCGCGAAGGCCGACGTCGTGCTGGCCCCGCCGCCCGTGCTCGACCGGCTCGCCAAGGACAACAAAATCGACGCCACCACGCGCACGCCCGTTGGCAGGGTCGGCGCCGGCATCGCCTCGCGCGCGGGCGGTCCGAACCCGGACGTCTCTACGTCTGACGCCCTGAAGAAATCCGTGCTCGCCGCCGAGTCGCTCGTCTTCAACACCGCCTCGACCGGCCTCTACCTTGATCGCCTGTTCGAGAAGTGGGGCATCACCGCTGAGGTCAAGGCGAAAGCCAAGCGCTACGGCAACGGCGAAGCCGTCATGGAGCACCTGATCAAAGGCAAGGGCAACGAGTTCGGCTTCGGCGCCGCCACTGAGATCGTGCTCTACAAGGACAAGGGCCTTCGACTGCTGGGGCCGCTCCCCGCCGACGTTCAGAACTACACGAGCTACGCTGCCACCGTTCACGCCATGCCCGCCAATGCGAAGGGCGCCGCCGAGTTCCTGAAGTTCCTCGGCACCCCCGCCACGAAGAAGATATTCTCCGACCGCGGCGTCGAATGAATTTCTCCCTCTCCCCACGCGACTTCTCGCGTGGGGAGAGGGTCGGGGTGAGGGGCGGCAACGCGCACCAACCTACAGCGTCGCCTCGATCAGGGCACGC
>CAMDMH010000085.1 GCA_945901835.1 Devosia equisanguinis
GCAGCGGGAGCCGTGCGATGCAGGCAACGCTGGCGCGGATGATCACGGACACCCGTTTGCAGGCCAGATTGCTGTCAAGTCCACGATCAAGACAGTGATCCGGCCGAGGTGCGCGAGGCCTTTTCCAAGCCGTTGATCGGCAATCGGGCCGAGCATCATCGTCACCGGTCGTGAACCAGCAGCACATTCGATCGGCGGTGAGGGGTGAGATTGGCGCGATCGGCGGTTCGGTGCGAACTGGCGATGGGCTCGAATGCCGGTCTGATCGGAAAACGACCTACTGCCGCAGGACGTCACGTGTCAGCAAGCGGCTGCCCCGATGACATAGTCCAAGTTCGACTTGAAAATTCGGTTTGCTCTCGTCTTGCCGGGGACAGATCACTTCACCACCGTACATTGAAGATCGGCACCGATCGTAAGCGGACCCGAATATGCCGTCTTCAATTCCGCGATGGCAGGATCGAGTGGGAACGGGCCGACGTGACTGACGATCAGATGGCCGACGCCCGCCTCTTTCGCGACGCGGCCAACGACCTCGGGTGCCGCATGCAACGGGTTCTTTGCGCCGGCGGGAATGGCGAGGTGCATGATCAGGACGTTGGCGCCCTTGGCGAAGTCGATGAACTTTGGGTTTGTGCCGGTCTGGTCCGAGCTGAACACAACCGACACGCCCTTGGTCGTCACGCGATATGCCAGCGTCGCCATCGGCCCGTGGGGAATGCCGAATGCGGTGACGGTCAGACCGTCCTTGTCGTGCACCGTGGTTGCTTCCGCCTTCGTCACGTCGACGACGCTAACGTCGAGGGGCACGCCGCCTCCGGTGGAGCCCTGCTTGGCGCCGAGCACGGGGCCCATCGCCTGGAATGCGCCGGTCTTCTCGTCGAACAGACGGCCGAGGAACGTCTTGAAGTCGGGCGCTGCGTCGTTGCCCGATGGGCCGACGATGGGAAGTGGCTCCTTGCGGGCGTTATGACTGAGCCACAGCAACGCGGGCAGGTCCGAGACGTGATCGGGATGGAGATGACTGATCCCGACCATCGCGAGATCTGCGAGCTTGCCGTCGGCTTGCCCAAAGCGGCCGAACGCACCGCCGCCCATGTCGATGAGAACTTTGGACTGGTTGTCGACGCGCAGCAGATAGCTCGATGACGACCGGAAGCGATTGATTGCCGGTCCGCCAGAACCGAGGATCTGCACGGCGACTGGGCCTACGTCGCAGGTTTGCGCAGTAGCGCTCGCGAGCGGCAGGAGCAATGCAAGTGCGGCGATGGCTGCTGATCGTTTCATGGGAGCACCTGGGTTCGAGTTCGAGCGATTCTGGTTAGCGTGGGCTAATCGCAACTGCTGCAATCAAGGCGAGCCATGCACGATCTTCCCGCCGACCATGGTCAGGACGGGCTGGATCTCGCGGATCTGGTCGACCGGTACCGTCAGATAATCGCGATCGAGCACGACGAGGTCGGCGAGCTTTCCGGTCTCCAGCGTGCCGACGTCCTTCTCCATGAACAGCAGATAGGCGTTGGAGCGCGTGTGTGCGATCAGCGCCTGCTCGCGCGTGATCGTCTCCTTGTGCAGCACCTTGTCCGGGAAGATTCGGCCCGACGTGTACTGCCACAATGTGAGGAACGGATTGACAGTCGCGACGATGCTACCGTCCGAGCCCAGCCCGTACATAATTCCGCTGTCGTGGATCATCTTCACAGGCGGCGTCTCACCCAGTGGGTTCAGTGGTTTCACAACCTGATTATGGAGCGCGATCACCCAACCCAGGCGCTTGGCCTTCTCGACGGACTCCTTCGTGATGAGATCGGCGTGCGCGAGGGTCCAGCGCAAGGGGGCGATCGGTGTCGTCTCAGCAATCTCTTCGGAGATCGACAGGTAGCCGTCGATCGTCGCGTTCACCATCAGGTGCTGATGGATCGGCCAGCCAGCCTTGGCAGCGGCCGTGGCGAGTTTGGCGAACTGGTCGTAGGCCACCTTCGGGAACACGCGCGATGCATTCAGCGAAAGGTCCTGGATGCCAGGAAAGACGTGCTCGCCGATGCCGATGATGCCGAACCAGTCGCTGCGGCTGAGCGGCTTCTCTCGCGCGATCAAGGCCGCCACCTCGTCGACCTCGGAGATATCACGCGGGTAGCGCTGCAGCGTCCAGAATACACGTAGGGTGAGGCCGCCCGTGGCATGCAGGCCACTGATCGGCGTATGCGTGCCGTCGAGATAGCCGACATCATAGACCGTGGTCAGGCCCATGCCATTGAGTATGGAATTGTACGCGCGGATCTGATCAGCCGGCAGCGGAGGTGTGTCAGGCTCCTCCTGATAGGCGTTGCCGGCGCCCTTCGACGCGTGGGCTGCCGCCGGCACGACCTCGCGAATGGGGTGGGGCGCGTAGCGAAGTGCGGCGTACATCACGCGGCGACCTTCCAGGCTGCCTGTCTCGATCGGCAGCTTTCCCTTGTACAATTCGCCGACGCGTGGCGCGACGAGATCGCGTGCCAGCGTGTTCATATAGAAGGCGCTGTAGGTTTTCTGGATGAACACGGGATTGTGCGGGGATGCAGCGTCGAGTTCCTCCAACGTGAAGCCGCCGGGCCGATCTTTGAATTGCTGCTCGTGCCAGCCGCCGATCACGAAGATCCACTTTCCCGGACCAGAGCCCGGCCCGAGCTCTTTCGCGCGCGCGGCGATCTTCTCGAGCGCTGCCTTGCGCGTGAGGATGCCTTCGAGCCGCGTCTCGAACGGCGTCAATGTTGCGCCGCGCAAGTAGTGCAGGTGGTTGTCGATCAGGCCGGGAATGACGGTGCGGCCTGCGAGATCGGACTGCCGCGTCGCGGGCCCTGCGAGCTTGCGAATGTCATCACTGGTGCCGACGGCAACGATGCGATCGCCGCGTATGGCGACAGCGCTAGAGATCGAGAAGGCGGCGTCGACCGTCAGGACCTTGCCGTTGTGCAAGATGAGATCGGGCGCTTGAGCGGCAGCGCTTGCCGCCAGGCCGAGAAGGGCTGGTAGGGCGACGAGCCAACGATTTGCGAATTGTCTCATTGGTTGTCTCCCGGGCCCGGTCAGTCGCTACTTCTTCGGGTTCACCCGGCCGATGTGATCTGCGAGCGCGTCGCCGGGGTGACGGTAGCCTTGCTCGCCTGGCTTTTGCGGCAGCACGCCTTTCTCCCACGTCTCCCAATCGGCCTTCAGGCGCGCGAACACGTCGGGCTGGCGGCCTTTGAGATTGGCCCTTTCTCGCGGGTCCTTGGCGACGTTGAACAGGAATTCGTTTCCTTCCACGCGTAGGTATTTCATGTCGCCGTCGCGAACCGCACGCTGCTGGCCGGGGCGAAACCGGAAATAGAGCTTGCGCGGTCGGGGCGCGGCGCCGCCGGTCAGTGTCGGCAGCAGGTTCTCGCCGTCGGTGGGATAGGCAGGATCGGGCGCCCCGCCGCCGGCAGCGACGAGCGTCGGCAACCAATCCATGCTCGCCATGACTTGCTCGGATACGGCGCCTGCCGGGACACCTCCGCCAGGCCAGCGCACGATTGCAGGAATGCGCAGGCCACCCTCGAGCAACTCCCCCTTCATGCCGCTGAACGGCCAGATCTTGGAGAAGCGCTCACCGCCGTTGTCGCTGGTGAAGATGACGATCGTGTTGCGCGCGAGTCCGTGGAGATCGAGCGCCTGCAGCACCTTGCCGATGTTGTGGTCCATGCTCTGGACCATCTTCGCATAGGTCTTGGCGTCGCCGCCTTCGTAGTGGATGAAGTCCTTGACGCGCTTGCCCTCCTCCTCGTCGTCGGGGCCGAGCCAGGGATAGTGCGGCGCATTGAAATGCAGGCTGATGAAGAACGGCTGCTTCGACTTGGCGAAGCCTTCGATCGTCTTCACGGCGCGATCACCGAGCAGATTCGTCATGTAGCCGTTGCGGTCGACGGGAACGTCGTCCTCATAGAGCGGCGTGCGCGATTTAGCGCCATGATCGAAGTAGTGCGCGGTGCCGCCGAAGAAGCCGAAGAACTTATCGTAGCCGCTCTTGAGCGGGCTGAACTCGGGCAAGAAGCCCAGATGCCATTTCCCGATCAGCTCGGTCGCGTAGCCGGCCCTCTTCAGGAGTGAGGGGATCGTCGGATGACCTGGAGGGAGGCCGATACCCTTGGGTGTCGCAGGGCTGATCGGCTCCTCGAGCCCGACCGGCAGCCGATACTGATAGCGTCCCGTGATCAAGCCGACGCGCGTTGGGGTGCAAACGGCGGAGTTCGAGTAGGCTTGCGTGAAGCGCAGCCCCTCGGTCGCGAGCTGGTCGATGTTGGGGGTCGTGTAGTCGCGCTGGCCATAGCAGCTGACATCGGCAAAGCCTAGATCGTCGGCCATGATGAAGATGATGTTGGGCTTTGCTGCCTGTGCCTGCGCAAGGCGCCCGAGAGCCAACGACGAGAGCGCGACAGAACCTGCCACACCCGATTGCACGAAACGGCGACGTGAAATCTTTCTTGGTTTCGACATGATATCCTCCCCCGACCTCAGTTCACTTTGGAATGCCAACGCTGGCTTGAATGCCTCGCCAAACACGACTTGGTTTGCTACTTGGGCTTGACACCTGCGGTCGCTATCACCTTGCCCCACTTCTCGACGTCCTCTCGCAACTGCTTCGCGAACACGTCGGGCGCTCCACCGACGGGCTCGGCCGCAACGCGCGCGAATGCCTCTTTCACCGACGACGCTTGCAGTGACTTGTTCAAGGCGCCGTTGAGTTGCGTGACAATGGCCGCTGGCGTTTCGGTACGGACCATCATGCCGCTCCAGTCGCCGACGGTGAGACCCGCGTAGCCTTGCTCTGCCACGGTTGGGACATCGCGGAGAGCCGGCAAACGCTGCGGCGAGGTGACGGCCAGAGCGCGCAGCTTGCCGTCGCCGATCAGGCCCATCACGGGCAGCGTCGTGATGAACATGTAGTGGTTCGTACCGTTCAGCAAATCCGTGATCGCCTGCGGAAATTGAACGTAGGGTACATGCGCTGCCCGCACGTCGGCTTGCTGCCTGAAGAGCTCGCCGACGAGATGCGCCGGCGTGCCGAGCCCTCCAGAGGAATAGTTCAGCTTGTCGGGCTGAGCCTTCAACAGCTTGACGAGGTCAGGGAGCGATTTGGCTTCGAGCGAGGGATGCACGACCAGAACGTTGTACGAGCGCGCGATCTGAATGACGGACTGAAAATCCTTCAGCAGGTCGAACGGGATTTTCGCCTGTAGCGCAGGCGCCGCCGCAATCGGCAGTCCGGAGTTGAAGATCGTGTAACCGTCGGCCGGGGACTTGAACACCTCCGTCCCGCCGATCACTTGCGATGCGCCGGGGCGGTTCTCAACAATGACGGTCCATTTCTCGCTGTTCGAAAGTTCGGAGGCCAGCACCCGACTGAGGATGTCCGACGGTGTGGATACGCCGGCTCCCACGACGATGCGGATCGGCTTGTTCGGGAACGGCTGGGAAGCGACCTGAGGTGCGGTTGCCCCACACGCCATCGCAAACCCGGCCAGCAACATTCGGCGAACGACAACGCCGTTTGCAAATGAGATCATCAAAGTCCTCCCGATATCGATCCGCTTCGTTCCCCCCTTCCAATTCACTCGCGCGCGGACTGGGTGGTCAGCCATCAGCTTGGCTCCCTACATGTGGAGCCCGAACGCCATTTCAGGCAATCATTTTCCTGCAATAGGGAGTGGACACGCGGGAACCACGTGGCCCCTCCTCCACCGCGCCCCCCTTGGTCTTACCGTCAAGTGCGGCAAGAGTGACCACAGCGCACGCGCTTGCGCCGATCTACGTCATCCACTTATTGTCACGGAGGAAAGAGCCGCTTTCGTACTTGCTCATCCGTCGGCTAGGGCTCTGTTGGCCAAGAATACACACCGGCAACCTCGATGGAGCCTAGATGGCAAGGAACAAGAGGCGAGCCGTTGGGAGGCTGTTTGCGCTCGGCATCGCGTTCGCGCATGCTGCGAGCGCCAATGCTCAGACTACTGCTCAGTTCTACCAAGGCCGTACGGTCACGCTGATCGTATCGACGGGCGTCGGAGGCGGCTATGACAACTACGGCCGGCTGCTGATCATGTATCTACCCAGGTATCTGCCCGGCTCGCCCGCCACGACCATCCAATTCATGCCGGGAGCGGGCGGAGCGGTTGCGGCCAACCATCTCTACAATGTTGCCCCACGCGACGGCTCGACGATCGGTTTGATCTCGCCGCAAGCTCCGGCTTTCCAAGTCCTCGTCGGTGGCATGCGCTATGATGCGTCGAGATTCAATTACATCGGGCGGGCAGCGACGATCCAGTTCGTCTCGATGGTCTGGCACACGTCGGGCGTGACCGGCCTCGACGACATGAAGAAGACAGAGGTGCTCTTTGGCTCGACCGGTCCGAGCCAGACGATGCACATGATCCCCGTCGTTCTAAAGAACCTGCTTGGTCTCAATGCGCGTGTCGTCGCCGGCTACAAGGGTATCCCGGAGCTGACGTTTGCGATGGAACGCGGTGAGATCACGGGCATTACGAGGGACTGGGCTGGCTGGCAGAGCCAGCACGCGGATTGGATTGCCGGCAGGAAGCTAGTCCCCGTCGTGCAGTCGGGACCGGAGCGTGCTCGCGAGCTGCCGAATGTCCCGCTCCTCACGGACCTTTCCAGAAACGCCGAGGAGCTGGCGGTCCTCCAGTTGTTGTCGTCCGACGCCATTATTGGCCGCGGCTTCATGATGCCGCCGGACGTGCCCCCAGAGCGCGTGAATGCAATGCGGCGTGCGTTCGACGGCGCCATGCGAGACGGCGAGTTGCTCGCTGATGCGAAACGGTCTGGACTCGATATCGAGCCAATGACCGGGGAAGCTCTGCAGGCGCTCGTCGGGGCCACGATCGCCACCCCACCCTCTGTGCTCAAGCGAACCAGGGACGTGCTCGAGATCAAATGATTGCGGCACCATGGGCGCGAGTCCAATCATACCTTCGAAACTCCCCCGCCCCCACCAAGCGCATAGCTTCGATCGGACCTGGAAAGCACCATGACGGAAAACCTACGCGTGACCCTGCTTGGCACCGGCTCGCCGACCCCGACGCCGGATCGGTTCGGCCCCAGCGTGCTCGTGCAGGCAGCCGACCAGATCCTGCTGATAGACGCGGGACGCGGCGTCACCATGAGGATGCAACAGCTGCGGGTACCGCTCGCGCACATCAACGCTCTGCTGCTAACGCACTACCATTCGGACCATACTTCCGGAATTCCGGACGTCTGGTTGACTCGGTGGATTGCCTTTTCTGAGAACCCGAAGGCAACCACCCCGTTCAATGTCATCGGACCAACCGGGGCCAAGGTCCTCATGCACCATCTGGAGAAAGCTTACGCCGCCGACATTGCGATCCGGGCACAGGACATCCCGCCGAAAGACCCCAAGGGTATCTCTGTCACGGTTGAGGAGTACATTGCTGATGGCGTCGTCTACGATAAGTCGGGCGTCAAGGTCACCGCGTTCGAGGTCGATCACGGCCCGGCCGCCAAGCCGGCATATGGCTACCGCATCGACTACAAGGGCCGGTCGGCCGTCATTTCCGGCGACACCACCTACAATGAAAATCTGATCCGGCACGCGAAGGGTTGCGATCTGCTCGTGCACGAGGTCGCCTGCGCCAGACCGGTACTGATGGGAGACGTCCACTTCAAACGGATCATGTCACACCATACGATTCCCAGCGAGGCTGGCCGGGTGTTCGCGCAAGCAAAGCCGAAGCTGGCGGCTTACACACACTTCATTATGCGCAGCACGGCGGAGGTTCCAGCTCCAGGCTTTGCGGAGTTAATGGAGCAGACCCGCCAGACCTACGACGGCCCGGTCGAACTGGGAGAAGACCTGATGTCGTTCGAGATCGGCGATGAAATTGAAGTTCGACGCCACAAGACTGGCTAAACGGCCTGCATCGAGGGATCGCAGTACTTGGCGGCCTGCTCTACTTGGCCGTTCTGGTCAGCGCCCTAAGCGGTTTTGGGAGAGGTTCATGCGAAAATTTTGGCTGATTTCATGTCTTGGATATGCGCTGGCAACTTGCGACACTTGGGCTGCAGAGAAGCTCAAGATAGAAAGCACTGTGGCATTTAGAAGTGTCTTGGAGGACTTGGGTCCAAAATTCCAACAGGTGTCGGGAGCGGAGCTTGAATTATCGTTCGACACAGCCGGTGTCATTAGCCGTCGCGTCAGCTCCGGGGAAGGCTCTGTTCTGCCTTAGTGTTGTGAGACCTTGCTGACCAGTGATTTGGCGGCAGCTGGGGTATCATGAAAGCGCAAGATTTCCGGGCACTTGTCGAACAACTGGGTGACCTAAGCCAGGTCCAGCGCGACGCGCTGGTCGAGGCGCTGTCTGCGAAGGGCTCCGGCGAGGACGTGGTCGTCATGATCGAGACGCGGTTCGCGGCTTCGCCGTCGTGCGGCCACTGCGGCGAGGCCGACTTCAAGCCTTGGGGGTCTGCCTCGGGCCTCAAACGCTACTGGTGCAAGGCGTGCGAGCGCACCTTCAATGCACTCACGGGCACGCCGCTGGCGGGGCTGCGGCTGCGCGAGAAATGGCTCGACTATGCCCGTTCTCTGGTCGACGGCGTGAGTCTGCGCAAGGCAGCCGAGCGCACCGACATCCATCTGGAGACGTCGTTCCGGTGGCGCCATCGCTTCCTGGCGGTGGCCAAAGACAAGAAGGCGACCGCCGTCACCGGCATCGTCGAGGCGGACGAGACGTTCATCCTCAAATCCGTCAAGGGCTCGCGCAAGCTGGTCGGCCGCGCGCCCAGGAAGCGCGGCGGAAAAGCCAAGAAGCCGGGCCTTTCCACCGACGAGCACGATGCCCCTCCCCATCCGCCACAATTTAAATTTAACGTCATGTTTCTAAACAAAATATTTGCCTTTCGCCACCCGCCATACCACAAAACCTACCACATTTACTTCTGGCCTTGCCCGCATCTGTCTGGATCGCACCGGACTGTGAGCCTGATCTGTGGCCGGTTTCGAAGTCTCCAGGCCTGGCGTAGCTTCGAGAGACCGGCAAGACTGGTCGATTGTCGCTGAGCT
>CAMDMH010000086.1 GCA_945901835.1 Devosia equisanguinis
ACCGGCAAGTTCCGGAGTAACCGACTTCGGCGAGCCGCTGATCATGCTGGACACCGTGTCCAGGAACGGCAGCGCCGGCATCATGAACGGCGGCAGCGTCATCATCGGCCGCGGGATCTTCGGATCGATCGCGTGCATCGTTTGCGCGATCTCGGTCATCGTGGGTTGCCGGTCGTTGATCGCAATGAAGCGGCCCTTCGCGCCGCTCTCGATAACGAGCCGGTGCCCCCGGGCAACATCTCGCACATCCACGTAAGGATAGTTGAACGGCGGCGCACCGAATTGCATGGCGCCCTTCATGATCGTCTCGACGAAATCGATCGTCGGCGTATTGCGCTCGAAGCCAGGCCCTCCGCAGGCCCCCGGAAGCACCGTCGCGAGGTCGAGGTCCAGTTCGGTGGCGATCTGCCAGGCCCGCTTCTCGCCTTCGGTCTTCGCCCGCACATAGGGAACACGGATGTCCGCGGTCCAATCGCTTTCGTCTACAGCCGCTCCCCCCGGCAGGGACAGCGGCAGCGTCACCACCGACGAGGTCATCACGACGCGGTTCACCCCGGCCTTGTGCGCAGCGCGCAGCGCCGCTTCGGCCCCGTTCACGCTCGCGCGGATGATTTCGTCGTCCCGCCCCGGCGCATGCAGCGCATAGACGGCGGCTGCGTGCAGCAAGGCATCCTGCCCACTCATCGCCGCGGCGAGGCTGTCGGGCTGATCTAGATCGGCCTCGACGAGCTCGACTGGACCAAGCGCCCGGAGATGATCCGTCCGCACCGCATCGCCAAGCGACCTGACCGACCCGCGTACGGTGTGGCCGGCGCCGAGCAACTCGGACACCAGATTGGTGCCGAGGTGACCGTTGGCGCCAGTCACGAGTATTCTCATCTACAAAAAGCCCTCTGCGAACGCGGACATTCTAACCAGCCCCCGATCCGCCGCAACATCCAATCGCCAACGCGCCAAAATCTCATCGGGATTCTAGGCACAGGATCTGGCATTAGATCTTCGACGGACGCGACCACTCCGCCATTTGAATCCGGTGCACGAAACGCCGGCGTTCCCCTTGCGCATCAACGGCACTTTCACCCGTGCCGCGAGGCAATGATGCACGAGGGCCTTCGTCCTGCGGTGCAGAACGTGGGCAGCATCCTTGCGGCAGATGTGTGGCCCGGCCAGCACCAGCAGTCGGGACAACTCTTGTTCCCTGACCCCGAGCGTATCGAGTTGCCGCACGGTGTTGATGAGATAGTGAAGATTAGGCCCTGAGATGCCCGATGCCCCGCGGATAAGCCGGATCTGCGTGGTCAACGGCAATTGCCCTGCATAGCTCGGATGCGTTCGCTCGGCCACGAACGCGATCACGGGAACGCGCCGCCCCGTACCGTCCCCGAGCCGGGCCGAAAGTGTCTTCTCACGATAGACACCGTTGATCTGCTCCCGCGCTCTGAGATAGCCCAGCGTCGTCGCCGTGCGATCTGGCGCCACCCGGAAGGCGACGCCGGCGCAGGCCCCGCCCCGGTCGAGGCCCAGAACCAGGCCCGGTCGCGCATGGGTTCCGCGGTGATGCGTCGAGTAGATGTAGAAACCGCGCCGCCAGCCTTCCACGCGGGCGGGCACTGCTTCCTCGAACTCGAAGCCCGGCCGCCACATCAGCGAGCCGTAGCCGAAGATCCACAGCGGTGTCCCCGGAACATCTTCCGCTTGAACTGTTTCGCCGTGCACCTCGGCCACCGCCCGGTTGTCGATCAAGACTTCGACTTAGGTATCGACCCTTCACCTCGCCCGAAATTCGGTGCCGCCGTGTCCTGCCCCGCCTGGATCACGCCCTTGCGGATTTCGCCTGCTTCCGTGAACAGGCGGAACAGCGTATCGCCGTCGCCATAACGGATCGCACGCTGGAGGTGCGAGAGGTCTTCCGCGAATCGCCCCAGCATCTCGATCACGGCTTCGCGGTTGTTCAGGAACACGTCGCGCCACATCGTCGGGTCGGATGAGGCGATGCGCGTGAAGTCGCGAAAGCCGCCGGCCGAGAACTTGATCACCTCGCTGTCGGTCACGCGGCCCAGATGCGCCGCCGTGTTGACGATGTTGAACGCGATCAAGTGGGGCACATGGCTGGTGATGGCGAGCACCATGTCGTGGTGATCCGGCGTCATGATCTCGACGTTGGAGCCCATCGCTTCCCACAGCGCCCGCAGGCGATCCGTAGCGGCCTGGTCCGTTCCCGTCGGCGGGGTCAGGATGCACCACCGGTTGTCGAACAGCGTGGCAAAGCCTGATTCAGGCCCGGAGTATTCTGTCCCTGCGATCGGGTGCCCCGGCACGAAATGCACGCCGTCGGGAATGAGCGGACCCACGTCGCGCACCACGGCGCCTTTGACGGAGCCCACGTCTGTGACGATCGCGCCCTGCGCTAGCCGCGGCCCGATCTCCTGCGCGATCGCGCCGTAGACGCCGACCGGCGAACACAGGATCACGAGATCGGCGCCATCGGCCGCATCCGCCGCAGTGCCATAGGCCTGCGAGATCAGCCCGAGCCGCAAAGCCGTTGCGCGCGTCGCTTCCGTCCGCGCATAGCCCACGATCTCGCGGGCAAGTCCTCCGCGTCGCATCGCATGGCTGATCGAAGAGCCGATCAAGCCGATGCCGATCAGCGCCACACGCTGAAATTGGGGGCCCGTCGTAGCCATCACGCGGCCCGCCATCACATTGCTTGACTGAGGAAATCGCCGAGCGCCGATACGACCGCGCGGTTGTCGCTCTCCGTGCCGACGGTCATCCGCAGGCTGTCCGGCAGCCCATAGGCCGCCACGCGGCGCAGGATGATGCCGCGTGACTTCAGGAACTCGTCGGCAGCGGCAGCACCCTTCTTCTTGTCGCCCTTGGCGAAATGGATGAGCAGGAAGTTGCCGACCGAGGGCGTCACCTCGAGCCCGAGCTTGGGCAGTTCCGCCAGCAGCCACGTCAGCCAGCGATCGTTGTGCTCGACCGACCGCTCGACATGTGCGCGGTCCTCGATGGCCGCAACCCCTGCAGCGATCGATGGACCCGATACGTTGAACGGGCCGCGAATTCGGTTGAGGACGTCGGCAACGGCTGCCGGGCAATAGCACCAGCCCAGCCGCAGCGACGCGAGCCCGTGGATCTTTGAGAATGTCCGCGTCATCACCGTGTTCTCGGTCGTCGCGACCAGCTCCAGCCCCATTTCGTAGTCGTTGCGGCGCACGTACTCGCCATAGGCAGCATCGAGCACGAGCAGCACGTCGGACGGCAACTTCTCGCGCAGCCGCCGAACCTCCTGGAACGGCACATAGGTGCCGGTGGGGTTGTTCGGGTTCGCCAGGAACACGACCTTCGTGCGCGGCGTGACCTTCGCCAGAAGCGCGTCGACGTCCGCCGTGTAATTGATCTCCTGCGCGACGACCGGCGTGGCTCCGCAAGCCTGGATCGCGATCGGATACACCAGAAAGCCGTGGGTCGTGTAGAGACCCTCGTCGCCCGGGCCGAGATAGGCTCGTGCCAGCAGGCTCAGAAGGTCGTCGGAACCCGCGCCGCATACGATTCGGTCGGCATTGAGCCCATAGGCGCTCGCGATCGCCTTGCGCAGCGGTGTCGCCCCGCCGTCCGGATAGAGTTCCAACTCGTCGGCGACTTCGAGATAGGCGGCTTTGGCCTTGGGCGACGGGCCGAGCGGTGTCTCGTTGGAGGATAGCTTGATCGGCTTCACGCCGCTCGCCAGCGAGTGCTCTCCCGGCACGTAGGCTTGGATATCGAGCACACCGGGCTTCGGCGTCGGGAGTTTCGCAGTCATGACGGGACCTGTAAGAAGAACATTGGAGCGCACTGATTGATAGTCGAGGCCGTTCCGAAATGAAAGCGCGCGAGGTGGCACTGTCATATGCGGATCTCGATCATCGTGGCCGTGGCCGTAAATGGTGTGATCGGCAATGGCGGCATTATGCCGTGGCGGATGTCCTCCGACCTCAAGCGGTTCCGGGCGCTGACCATGGGCAAGCCTATCGTTATGGGGCGCAAGACTTTCCAATCTTTGCCTAAGGCGTTGGATGGGCGAGACAATATCGTTATCACTCGGGACCGCTCGTTTCGTGCGGCAGGTACCGAAACGGTGGCGAACCTCGATGAGGCTTTCACGCTGGCGAATGTGCATGCAACGCGCCGCGGCAGCGACGAGGCGCTGGTGATCGGCGGCGGCGAAATCTATGCAGCAGCCCTCCCGCTGGCCGATCGCGTCTATTTTACGCTCGTCCACGCCACGCTTGCTGGAGATACGACCTTTCCCGATCTCGATCCGGAGCACTGGCGCCTCGTTTCCCAGGAGCCGATCCCACAGGGCCCCAATGACGACTACGCAGCAACCCTGATGATCTATGAGCGGATCGGGCGGACTTAATCATCCACGTGCAATCCATTGGGCTTGAACCAGTCGTGGGCGCTACCAATGTGCTGGTTGCGGTTTGCGCTACCGGGGGGCCGCAGCTATAAGGGCGGCAGCTTTCGTCCAAAGTAACATCGACCTCGGAAAATCGGTTGGTGCCACGGCAAGACGGAAGGGGTGTCGCAGAGCTCGCACGCGAGCTGAACCGCGGCGCCTTGATCGTCTCATTTGATCGTCTGCGGCGGTGTTCTGTGATGCAGAGCATGTGCCGCTCGAACTGAATTCTCGTCCCTCGGGTGCGCAACGCGAGCCCGGCGGACGATACCCCTGCGAAGACTATACCCCTGCGAAGGAAGGCTCAACGGATGCCTTGGAATAATCAGAACAGCGGCGGCCGCGGCGTTGGCGGCGGCCCGTGGGGCCAAGGCGGCGGTGGTGGCGGCAACCAGCCGCCCGATCTCGATGATATCTTGAAGCGCGGCCAGGATCGGCTGAAGCAGGTGATGCCGGGGCCCGGGCTTCCCACCCCTTTGTTCGCGCTGCTCGGCCTTCTCGGCATGGCGGTCCTCGGCTTTTATGCCTTCACTTTCCAGGTCAAGCCCGACGAGCAGGGCGTGGTTCTGCGGTTTGGCCAGTTCGCACGCACCGAGCCGCCCGGGCTACACTTGCGATGGCCTTATCCGATCGAGGAAGTGCGTTTGCCGCGCGTCCTCCAGCAGCGGATCACGCAGGTCGGCACCCGCCCGGCGATCCGTGGCGGCGCCGGCGCCGTTCGCGATCATCCCGAAGAGAGCCTGATGCTGACCGGCGACGAGAACATCGTCGACGTGAACTTCACGGTCTATTGGCGCATCCGCCCGGATCGTGATCCCAAGACGGGCAAGCTCGGTGTCGAGCAGTATCTTTTCAACATCGAGGCGCCGGAGAACACCGTCACCGAGGTGGCCGAAAGCGTCATGCGCGAGGTCGTCGGCAAGACCGAGCTTCAGCCAATGCTGACCGAGGCCCGCCAGAAGATCGAGCAGGAAGTCCAGCGGCTCATCCAGGGCGTGCTCGACAGCTACGGGAGCGGCATTCGCGTCGACCAGGTCCAGCTCCAGAAGGTTGACCCGCCCAACGAGGTCATCGAGAGTTTCCGAAACGTCCAGGCTGCCCGCCAGGACCGCGACCGGCTCCAGAACGAGGCGCAGGCCTACGCCAACCAGAAGGTTCCCGAGGCGCGCGGCGCGGCCGAGCGTATTCTGCTTGAGGCTGAAGGCTACAAGCAGCAAACGGTTGCCGAGGCGCTGGGCCAGACCTCACGCTTCCTGAAGGTGTACGAGGAATACAAGAAGGCGCCCGAGGTTACACGCCGGCGCATGTACCTCGAGACCATGGAGCGCGTCATGGGCGGCGCGGATAAGATCATTCTGGACAACAAGAACGGGCAGGGTGTCGTTCCCTACTTGCCCCTCGACCAGCTGCAGCAGAAGAAGTGAGGGGATAGAAACATGCGTACGTTTTTCGCTGCGGTTCTATTGTTGCTGGGCGCGGCCGCTGCCGCCGCCTACGCTTCGCTGTTCATCGTCCATCAGAACCAGCAGGCCATCGTCCTGCGGTTCGGCGACCCTCGTAACATCATCACGACGCCCGGCCTGAATTGGAAGATTCCGGGCGTTGAGACGGTGGAGTACTTTGACAAGCGCATTCTCGATCTCGACACCGCCCCGCAGGAAGTCACGGTGTCGGACCAGAAGCGTCTCGTCGTCGACGCGTTCACTCGCTATCGGATCACGCAGCCGCTGAAGTTCTACCAGACGGTTCGCAGCACGCAGAACGTGCGCTCGACGCTGGGTCCGATCGTCGACAGCTCGATGCGCCGCGTGCTCGGCAACGCAAGCTTCGCCGATGTCGTGCGCGACAAGCGCGAGGATCTGATGAAGCGCATCGCCCGGCAGGTGAACGAGGAAGGCAAGGAGTTCGGCATCGAGGTCGTCGACGTCCGCATCAAGCGCGCCGACTTGCCCCGCCCCAACTCGCAGAGCGTGTTCGCCCGCATGAAGTCCGAACGCGAGCGGGAGGCCGCCGAGTTCCGTGCCGAAGGTTCCGCGGCCGCGAACCGGATCCGGGCCAACGCCGACCGCGAGGTCACGGTGCTGACCGCCGAGGCGACCCGTAAGTCCGAGCAGCAGCGCGGCGAAGGCGACGGCGAGCGCAATCGCATCTTTGCCGATGCCTTCGGTAAGGACGAAGCATCACGCGACTTCTTCGCTTTCTATCGCTCGATGCAGGCCTACGACTCGTCGATGGCGGCCAATAAGGGCACGCGGATGCTGCTCTCGCCCGACAGCGAGTTCTTCCGCTATTTCAACAATCCTCTCGGGCAGGCAGGCCAAGCCAGGAAATGACCGATCTCGCCGTTGGTCTCGGCCTCGTGCTGGTCATCGAAGGTCTCCTGTGGGCCTTGGCTCCGTCGGCCGGGATGAGGCTGCTCGCGGCTGCCGCAGCAACGCCACAACAGGCGTTGAGAATGTCTGGCCTGGCCGCTATTGCGCTGGGCGTAGGCATCGTTTGGCTCGTGCGAGGGTAGGGTAGGGCCCCAGTCAAGGCCTTACTTGTCCTCTCCCCTGGGGCAGATCTGGTCCCTGGGCCAGTCGTGTCTTCTGAGAAGGCCGTTGAGGATCGTCCTGGGATCACGTCGAACTGATCCCGCTGGGCTTCGACAGTCGTTGACACGAGGCTGCTGTCGGACTGAATCTGTCGAGCCGCCGTTTGGCCCGTCGAGTCGGGCACAGCCTTTATCACCGGGAGACCGAGTCATGATGCCGGACCGAGAGACACCCCGGCCTAGCCCGAAGGGCTTGGTATGGGCAGCATGCCTGCTTGGCTTGGCGCTTGCCGGCACGGTCACGGTCGAAGGCGGGCGCGCCATCGCTCAATCGCGCGGTCCCCAATCCGTAGCCCAGATCGCCGAGCGGCTGCAGTCGGCCGTCGTCAACATCTCCACGAGTCAGACCGTGAAGGGCTCCTCCGGCGGCGCCCTCCCGCGCGTTCCCAAGGGCTCGCCCTTCGAGGAGTTCTTCGACGACTTCTTCAAGTCGGGCAAATCAGGCGGACCGGAGCGCAAAGTCTCCTCGCTTGGTTCCGGCTTCGTCATCGACGGCAAGGAAGGCCTGATCGTCACCAACGTTCACGTCATCGAAGGCGCTGACGAGATCGTCGCAAACTTCGCCGACGGCTCCAAGCTGAAGGTCGAGAAGGTCGTCGGCCGCGACCCCAAGACCGACATCGCGCTGTTGAAAGTGACGCCGAAGAAGCCTTTGCCTGCCGTGAAGTTCGGTAGCTCCGAAGCCATCAAGGTGGGCGATTGGGTGATGGCGATCGGCAACCCGTTCGGCTTGGGCGGCTCGGTCACGATCGGCATCATCTCGGCCAAAGCCCGCGACATCAACTCCGGTCCCTACGATGACTATCTGCAGACCGACGCTGCCATCAACAAGGGCAACTCGGGCGGCCCGTTGTTCAACATGGACGGCGACGTCGTCGGCGTGAACACCGCGATCATCTCCCCGACCGGCGGCTCGATCGGCATCGGCTTCGCGGTCCCGGCTGACACGGTCGTCAACATCATCGATCAGTTCAAGCAGTACGGCGAAGTCCGTCGCGGTTGGCTCGGCGTTCGTCTCGCCACAGTGACGGAAGAACTCGCCCTGCAACTCGGCCTGAAAGAAAACACCGGCGCCCACGTCTCCAGCGTCGCCCGCAATGGCCCGGCGGCCACCGCCGGCATCGAGGTTGACGACGTGATCGTCAAGTTCGACGGCCAGGAAATCACGGCGATGCGCAGCCTGCCGCGAGTCGTTGCGCAAACGGCCGTCGGCAAGACCGTCAACGTCGATCTCCTGCGCAAGGGCCAGCGCCGGACAGTGAAGGTCGTCGTGGGGCGCCTCGCGGAGGATGATCCGACGCCGCCGGCCGAGGTCGGCGCGGAGAAATCGACCGAGCGCAAGCTGATGGGCATGACGCTCGCGCCGTTGAACGACGACTTCCGCAAGAAACACGGCCTGAAGGAGACGGTGAAGGGCATCGCGGTCGTCGAGGTAGAGGCGGACAGCCAGGCATCACGCCGAGAGCTGAAGGCCGGCGACGTCATCGTCGAGGCCCAGGACGAGGCGGTTACCTCGGTTCAGGATCTGGTCGAGCGCATCGACAAGGTCAGGAAGAGCGGCCGCCGCCAGATACTGCTGCGGGTCGAGAACGCGAAGGGCGAGGTCCGCTCCGTCGCCCTGCCGTTCCAATAGGGCGATTGCCGCCAAGACGGCCATGTGCCGTCTTCAGCATGATGCACCTTATCGCGCGATAGCGCGAAGACCGCGAATTGCGGCCCGGCGCCGGTGCGCCGCCCCCGCGGAGGCGCAGCGCTCCCACTGGCAGCGCGGTGCGCGCCGTGGCCTCTACTTGGTTTCTCCAGCCGCTCGGTTATAGTCGTCGTCCGTGCGGACGATATCGTCCTCGCCCAGGTACGTGCCGAGCTGGACCTCGATCAGCTCCAGCGGAACCTTGCCCGGGTTCTCCAGCCGGTGCCATTGCGTCGCGAAAATGTAGACACTTTCGTTCTCGCGAACGAGCTTCTCGCTATCACCGACGGTGACCTTGGCGGTCCCTTGCACCACCACCCAGTGCTCGGAGCG